>JAQBXG010000222.1 GCA_027625125.1 Pseudomonadota bacterium | reverse complement strand
CGAGCGCCGCCGCCGCGGCCGCCGCCTCGCCGGCCGCGAGGGCCGCGCGTTCGCCGAGGCGGGTGAGGGCCAGAGTCAGTTCGTCCTGGTGAATCTCGATCAGTGCATCGGCGGTCAGTGCGACCCGCAACTGTTCTTCGGCATCCCACCATTCGGTATCGAATCCCGGATTTTCCGCCACCGTCCCGGCGTCGGCCCAATCGGCGACGGTCGCGAGCGCGGCATCGCCCGCGCCCAGCGCATCGAGATAGTCGCGCACCTGATCGGATTCGGATTCCAGCAGCGGTTGCCCCAGATGCGCGAACCACGGCACCTCGCCAAGGGACGCGGCGAATCGCTCGATGGCGACCAGACGTTCCAGACCGTCGAGCAGGCGCGGATCGTCGGGGAACGGCTCGTCACTCACCGGTCGCTGCTCACGGTTCGCCGGAGCGGTCGCGGGTGCGGGGATCGTCGAACGTGAACTTGGCACCGTCGATCGGGCCGCCGACGACAAGCTCGGACAGTCCGACGACGGTGGACAGGCCGACCGCGTCGATCACCACCCACTGCGCCAGTTCGAACGGCGCTTCGCGAAAGATCAGCGTCAACGAACCCTGGTCGACCGCGCCGGGATCGACCAGGGTCAGGCGCACCTGGCCCGGCGAGCGTTGCACGACGCGGATGTAGGACCCGGCGAAGTCGAGGTCGTTGCGCAGCAACGGCCGCAGTGGCGTGGTGAAGATCGGCCACGAGGTCGCCTCGTCCAGCTCCTGGTCGTACAGATGGACGCTGAAGCCGTCGGCGACGATCAGCAGCGGCACCGGCGGATCGTATTCAAACCGCATCAGACCGGGTCGGCGCAGATAGAAATCGCCTTCGCTGATTTCGCCGCCCGGCGCGACCTGGACGAACCGCGCCGTCAGGGTGTCGATGCGTTCGATCCAGTCTTCGATTCGCGCCGCGTCTTCGGCGTCGGCGGCGGACAACGCCGCCGGTTGCGCGGCGGCGGACTCGGTCGCGAGCAGCAGCGCCAGCGCCGCGCCGGCACATGCGCGGAGGCGGCGCGGATCAGGCATTGTGGCCCGGCAGAACCTCGCGCTTGCCGACTCGGTTCGGCGATGTAATGACGCCTTCGGCTTCCATGCGTTCGATCATGCGGGCGGCGCGGTTGTAGCCGATTTGCAGATGCCGCTGGACGAAGCTGGTGGACGCGCGCTGTTCCCGCAGCACCAGCGCCACGGCCTCGTCGTAGAGCTCATCGCCGCCGGAAGTGTCGCCGGAAGCCGCGGCATCGTATTCCGTTTCCGGCTCGACCGTCACTTCTTCAAGGTAATCCGGCGCGCCCTGTTTCTTCAACGCCGTGACGACACGCTCGACTTCGGGGTCCGACACGAACGGCCCATGGACGCGCTGGATGCGGCCGCCCGCTTCCATGTACAGCATGTCGCCCTGGCCCAGCAGTTGTTCCGCCCCCTGTTCGCCGAGGATCGTGCGGCTGTCGATCTTCGACGTGACCTGGAAGCTGACGCGGGTCGGGAAGTTCGCCTTGATCGTGCCGGTGATGACGTCGACCGACGGGCGCTGGGTCGCCATGATCAGATGGATGCCCGCGGCGCGCGCCATCTGCGACAACCGCTGGATCGCCGCCTCGACGTCCTTTCCGGCCACCATCATCAGGTCGGCCATTTCGTCGACGATGACGACGATGAACGGCATCGGTTCGAGATCAAGAACCTGTTCTTCGTAGACCGGCTCGCCGGTATCGGCGTCGTAACCGGTTTGCACCGTGCGCTTCGGCGCCTCTCCCTTGTTGCGGGCTTCGGCCACGCGCTGGTTGTAGCCGCCGAGATTGCGGACGCCGAGGCGCGACATCGCGCGGTAGCGATTCTGCATTTCGCGCACGACCCATTTCAGCGCCACCACCGCCTTGCCCGGTTCGGTGACGACCGGCGCCAGCAGATGCGGAATGCCATCGTAAACCGACAGCTCCAGCATCTTCGGATCGATCATGATCATGCGGCATTGGTCCGGCGGCAAACGGTACAGCAACGACAGAATCATCGTGTTGACGGCGACCGACTTGCCGGAGCCGGTGGTGCCGGCGATCAGCAGATGCGGCATGCGCGCGAGATCGGCGATCACCGGCTCGCCGGCGATGTTCTTGCCGAGCGCCAGTGACAGGCGCGCGGCGGTCGCCTCGTATTCCGGGGTGGACAGCAGTTCGCGCAGATAGACGACCTCGCGCTCGGCGTTGGGCAATTCGATGCCGATGCGGTTCTGGCCGGGGATGACGGCGACGCGGGCGGAGATCGCGCTCATCGAGCGGGCGATGTCGTCGGCGAGGCCGATGACCCGCGAGGTCTTGACCCCCGGCGCCGGGTCCAGTTCGTAGCGGGTGACGACCGGGCCGGGATTGACCTCGGCGATTTCACCGCGGATGCCGAATTCGCCCAGCACCGTTTCGAGGAAGCGGGCATTCTGTTCGAGCGCGAATTCATTCAGCGACGTGCGGCGGCTGCCGGCCGGCACCGCATTCAGCAACGAAAGCTGCGGCAGCCGGAACTCGCCGCTGCCACCAAGGTCCAGTGTCGCCTGGCGCTCGGCGGAGGCGCGCTTGCCGGTCTTCAGTGCGGCAGTACGGCGCTTGACCCGCAACGGCGGCTCGCGCGGTTCCGGCGGGCGTACCGGCGCGCCCCGTTCCGGCGCCGACGCCGGCG
>JAQBXG010000221.1 GCA_027625125.1 Pseudomonadota bacterium | reverse complement strand
CGAGGTTGCGTTGCGCGAGAACCGGGTGCGGGCCGAGGGCCGCGTCGAATCCGCCGGTGACCGCAAGCGCGACCTCGCCCGCCGCATGGCCGATACGTTGCAGGCCGGTCCGGACCAGGCGCGCGAGATCGCGCGGCTGAAGCCGGAAGAGGAAATGCCGCCAGCCGAGGACGTCGAGGCGCGACTGTCAAAGCTGAAACGCGAGCGCGAAACCATGGGCGCGGTGAACCTGCGCGCCGAGGCCGAGGCGGCGGAGCTGGTGGAGCAACTGGATCGGCTGGCCGCCGAGCGCGCCGACCTGGAAGGGGCGATCCGCAAGCTGCGCGCCGGCATCGGCAGCCTGAACCGCGAAGGACGGCAGCGCATGGTCGCGGCGTTTGCGCGGGTCGACGAGAACTTCCAGGAATTGTTCCAGCGCCTGTTCGGCGGCGGCAACGCGCACCTGAAGCTGGTGGAATCGGAGGATGTGCTGGAGGCCGGGCTGGAGATCATGGCCAGCCCGCCGGGCAAGCGGTTGCAAGCGTTGTCGTTGTTGTCGGGCGGCGAACAGGCGTTGACCGCGATTGCGTTGCGCTTTGCGGTGTTCCTGACCAACCCGTCGCCGATCTGTGTGCTGGACGAAGTGGATGCGCCGCTGGATGACGCCAACGTCACCCGGTATTGCGACCTGGTCGAGGAGATTTCGCGGCGCACCGCGACCCGGTTCCTGTTGGTGACGCACCATCCGCAGACGATGGCGCGGATGGACCGGCTGTTCGGCGTGACGATGGCCGAGCGCGGGATTTCGCAGCTGGTTTCGGTCGACCTGGCGCGCGCCGAGGCGATGCGCGAGGCGAGCTAGTGGATCAAACCAGACACTTGAAGCCGGCAAAGCCTGCGGACGTTGGAAATAGCGTCTTCAAGTGCCTGGAACCTTTGATCCATCAAAAAACGGGCTAGTGGTACGAAGCGCTGGATTCGCACCACCAGCGCCGCGACCCGCGCGTGGCCTTTTTCTGCAACTTCTTCAACGGCTTAGACGATGATGGGGCGAGGTTGACACCCCCCGAGCCCGACCCTATGGTGCGCCCGGTTTTGGCGCCGGACAGGGCGCAGTGACTGGCGAACGCGAACCGCCCGACCTTCGAAATCTCGGCGACCGGCTGCGACAGGCGCGGGGCCGGATCGAGGGGACACCGACCGACCCGGAACGCCCGCCCAACCAGATGGGGCTGGCGCTGCGGGTCGTGACGGAGATGGCGGCGGCGTTGTTCGTGGGCGGCATGTTGGGCTATGGCATCGATTCCTGGCTTGGCACGCGGCCTTGGGGGTTGCTGGCCCTGTTGGTGCTGGGCGCCGCGGCGGGAATGCGCGGCGCGTTTCGCGAGGCCCGGCGCGCTAGCGGCGGCGACGACGGCGGCGGCGGGTAGAGGAGCGGACCAGTGGCGGAAGAAGCTCATGGCGCGGCGCACGGCCCGCTCGACCAGTTCGAGATTCACAGAATCTGGGAGCTGGAGATGTTTGGCATCGACGCGTCGTTCACCAACTCGGCGTTGTGGATGCTGATCGTCGTCGCGGCGATCACGCTGTTTCTGACCATGAGCATGAGCGGCCGGGCGATGGTGCCGGGGCGATGGCAATCGCTGGCCGAGGCGGCCTATGGGCTGATCGCCGGGGCCGTGCGCGACAACGTCGGCTCGGAAGGCCGGGCGTATTTTCCGTTTGTCTTTACGCTGTTCATGTTCGTGTTGTTCGCGAACTTTCTGGGCTTGATCCCGTTCAGCTTTACTGTGACGAGCCACATCATCGTCACGTTTGCGATGGCCGCGTTCATCTTTGTCGGCGTGACGGTTCTGGGACTGGTGCGCCACCGGTTCAGATTCTTCACGCTGTTTTCGCCGCCCGGCGTGCCGGTCTATCTGGCGCCGCTGTTGGTGCCGATCGAGATCATCGGCTATCTGACCCGGCCGATTTCGCTGAGCGTGCGTCTGGCCGCGAACATGCTGGCCGGACATACTATGCTGGAGGTTTTCGCCGGATTCGTCGTGGCGATGGGAATCTTCGGCATTGCGCCGTTTGTCGCGGTCATCGCGATCTATGCGCTGGAGGTTATCGTCGCGTTCCTGCAGGCGTATGTGTTCGCGGTGCTGACCTGTCTGTATCTTTCCGACGCCATTCATCTGCACCCGCATTGATCGCGGGATCGTTTCTTCCCCACCTCGCCCTGGACCCAAGGAGACCATCATGGATATCGAAGCTGCGAAGTTGATCGGCGCGGGACTCGCCACCATCGGCGTTGCCGGCGCCGGTGTCGGCATCGGCACCATCTTCGGCCACTATGTTTCGGCCGGCATTCGCAACCCCGCCGCGGCGCCGAAGATGTTCGGCAACGTGCTGCTGGGATTCGCGTTGACCGAGGCCGTGGCGATTTACGCCCTGGTGCTCGCGTTTCTGATCCTGTTCGGCTAGACGCCGCAGGAACCGGGAGAACGCAATGCCGCAAATGGAATTCGCCGATTACGCGCCACAGTTGGTGTGGCTGGTGATCACGTTTGCGGTTTTGTACGTGCTGATGGCGCGGGTGGCGCTGCCGCGCATCGCCGAAGTGCTGGAATCCCGCGAGCAGCGGATTCTGAACGACATCGAGCGGGCCGAAGCGATGGGCCGCGAGGCCGCGACGGCGGAGCAGGAATACGAACGCATCGCCGCCGAGACCCGCGCCAACGCCC
>JAQBXG010000220.1 GCA_027625125.1 Pseudomonadota bacterium | reverse complement strand
AACACCCGGGTCGTTTCCTGGAACGACGCGGCCGAGATGAACGAGCTGGTCTGCAGCGACGCCTTTGTGATGCCCTGGAGCACCGGCTCGAGCACCGCCTGTTGCTTCTTGTCGGCCTTCGCCTGTTCATTGACGCGGGCCGCATCGACGGCATCGACTTGTTCACCGATCAACAAAGAGGTTTCGCCCGGATCGAGGACTTCGACCTTTTGCAGCATCTGCCGGACGATGACCTCGATGTGCTTGTCGTTGATCTTGACGCCCTGGCGCCGGTAGACGTCCTGGACCTCGTCGACCAGATACTTGGCCAGCGCCTCGACCCCCATCACCTTGAGGATGTCGTGCGGCACCGGGTTGCCGTCGAGCAGGGCCTCGCCCTTGTGGACGATGTCGCCTTCGCGGACCGCGATGTGCTTGCCCTTTGGAATAAGATATTCGACCGGATCGAGGGATTCGTCGGTCGGCTGGAGAATCAGCCGGCGCTTTGCCTTGTAGTCCTTGCCGAACGTGATCCTGCCGTCGGTTTCGGCGATGATCGCATGGTCCTTCGGCCTGCGCGCCTCGAACAGCTCGGCCACCCGCGGCAGACCGCCGGTGATGTCGCGGGTCTTTGACGATTCGCGCGGGATGCGGGCCAGCACGTCGCCGGAGAACACCTCGGCGCCGTCCTCGACCGACAGCATCGCATCCACCGGCAGGTAGTACCGCGCCTCCAACCCCGATTCGAGCGGCAGCACCTTGTCCTTGTCGTCGCGCAACGTGATGCGGGGACGAAGGTCGGCGCCGGCCGGCTGTTGCCGCCAGTCGACGACGACGCGGTTCGAAATGCCGGTCGCTTCGTCGACGACATCGCGCATCGCCACGCCTTCGACCAGGTCGCGGTAGACCGCGCGGCCCGAGATTTCCGAAATGATCGGGATCATGTACGGATTCCAGTCCGCGAGCTGGGCGCCCTTTTCGACCTTGACGCCATCGTCAGCGCGCAGCACGGCGCCATACGGAATCTTGTGCCGCGCCCGTTCGTGGCCGGATTCGTCGACGATGACGAGCTCGAGGTTGCGGCCCATGACGACGATCTTGCCGCTGGAATCCTTGACCACGTCGCGGTTGTGGACGTGGACGGTGCCGGCGTGGGACGCCTCGACGCCCGATTCCTCGGAGAACTGCGCGGTGCCGCCGATGTGGAACGTGCGCATCGTCAACTGCGTGCCCGGCTCGCCGATCGACTGGGCGGCGATGACGCCCACCGCCTCGCCGCCGTTGACCGGCGTGCCGCGGGCCAGATCGCGGCCGTAGCAGGCGCCGCAAACGCCGCCATCGGACTCGCAGGTCAGCACCGAACGGATGCGAAGCTGGTCCAGCCCCGCCTTTTCGATCAGTTCGACCTCCGGTTCGCCGATCAGCGTGCCCGCCTTGCACAGTTTGGCGTTGGTGATCGGATCGATGACGTCGTCGGCGGCGGTACGCCCGAGGATGCGCTCGGCGAGGGGAACGATGACATCGCCGCCTTCGAGCACTTCCTTGACGTGGATGCCGCGCTTTGTCTTGCAGTCCTCCTCGACGATGATGCAATCCTGTGCAACATCGACGAGACGGCGCGTGAGATAGCCCGAGTTGGCGGTCTTCAGCGCCGTGTCGGCCAGGCCCTTGCGGGCGCCGTGAGTCGAGTTGAAGTACTCGAGCACGGTCAGGCCTTCCTTGAAGTTCGAGATGATCGGCGTCTCGATGATCTCGCCCGACGGCTTGGCCATCAGGCCGCGCATGCCGGCGAGCTGTTTCATCTGCGCCGCCGATCCACGGGCGCCGGAATCCGCCATCATGAACACCGAATTGAGCGGAAAGTGACGGCCGGTGCGCGGATCGATCGAATTCGCCTGGTTTTCAATGCCGTGCATCATCTTGTCGGCGACCTGGTCGGTGACCTGGGACCAGGCGTCGATCACCTTGTTGTATTTCTCGCCCTGGGTGATCAGGCCGTCGATGTACTGCTGCTCGTATTCCTTGACGAGCATCTGTGTGTCGTGAATCAGGCCTTCTTTTTCCGGCGGGATGATCATGTCGTCCTTGCCGAACGAAATGCCGGCGCGGCACGCCGCCTCGAACCCCATCTGCATCATGCGGTCGCAGAACAGCACCGTCTCTTTTTGTCCGCAGTGGCGGTAGATGACGTCAATGACGGCGCTGATCGCCTTTTTCGACAGAAGCTGGTTGACGAGGTCGAACGGAATTTTCGGGTTTCGCGGCAGGACCTCCGACAACAGCATGCGGCCCGGCGTCGATTCGACGATTCGGGTTTGCGGCTTGCCCGCTTCATCGACGCCGCTGAACCGCGCCTTGACCTTGGCGTGCAGGCTGACCGCACCGCTCGCCAGTGCGTGTTCGATCTCGGCGACGGTCGCAAATCTCATGCCTTCGCCCGGCTCGCCGTCGCTCACCATCGTCAGATAGTAGAGGCCGAGCACGATGTCCTGCGACGGCACGATGATCGGCTTGCCGTTGGCGGGGCTGAGGATGTTGTTCGTCGACATCATCAGCACGCGCGCTTCCAGCTGCGCTTCCAGCGACAGCGGCACGTGGACCGCCATCTGGTCGCCGTCGAAGTCGGCGTTGAACGCCGCGCAGACCAGAGGATGGAGCTGGATCGCCTTGCCTTCGATCAGCGTCGGCTCGAACGCCTGGATGCCCAGCCGATGCAATGTGGGCGCGCGATTGAGCAGCAC
>JAQBXG010000219.1 GCA_027625125.1 Pseudomonadota bacterium | reverse complement strand
CGCGCTCAAAGGCGAAATCTGCTTCCACGGCGGCGACGAAGCCAGCTTCATCGCCCGTCCATGGACCACTTCTTCAACAGCCTGCTAGAGCACGAAGCTGGCGGCAACCAGCACGATGCTGGCCGCCGCGCCGGTCGGCGGCAGCCAACGCGGCAGTCGCACCGCGAGGTCCGGTCGCGGATCCCGCCGCTGAAGCTGCCACAACGACAAATTGACGATTGCAAATACGAGAAGCGTCAGGCCGCTGGTCGCGCGCACCAGCGCGCCGAACGGAACCAGCGCAGTCAGCACGAGAATGACGCCGCCCACCACCAGCGTCGCCCGCACCGGCGTGGCGGTGCGGGGATGGACTTTGCCCAGCCACGCCGGCAACAGCCGGCGGCGCGCCATACCGAATGCCATGCGCGACAACACGACGATTTCGATCAGCACGCCGTTCAGCGTGGCGGCGATGGCGATGGCGGCGAACGGGATCGCGAAGGCCGGAAACGACCGTTCGACGATGCGGGTGAGCGGCGCCTGGCCGCCGTCGAATTCGGTGACCGGAACGGCCAGCACATACACGAGCGCGACGCCGCAATACAGAAGGGTTGCGCAGATGATCGCGAGCACGATGGCGAGCGGAAGCGTGCGCCCGACATCGCGGGTTTCCTCGGCCATGTTGGCCATGCTTTCGAATCCGATAAAGGCGAAGAAGGCGAGAAACGCGCCGGCGGCGACGCCGCGCCATTCGCCGCCATTGCCAGGCAGCATTTCGGCCAGCGCCGGACCGCCTTTGGCCTGGAAGGCGCCGACGGCAATGACCAGAACAAGGCCGGCGATCTCAATGACGCCGATGGCGGCGGCGAGACGCACGCTGGCGCGAACCGGAAGGCAGGCGATGACGGTGAACAGCGCGACGACCGACGACGCCAATGCCGGCACCGGCAGGTCGACAATCGTATGGGCGAGATAGCCGGCACCGCCCAAGGCAATGGACGCGGCGGCGACGACGACGACCAGCGCAACCATGGCCGCCACCGCTCGCGACAGCCACGGGCGGTGAAAGGCTTGCTGCACGAACCCGACCGAACCTTCGGCGGCGGGGTGGCGCGCCACCAGTTCCGCATAGGCGAGGCCGGTCAACGCCGCGAGGCCGCCGGCCGCGAAGAACGCCACCGGGGTCGCCATGCCCGCCGTCGCCGCGACCTCGCCGACCAAGACGTAGATGCCGGCGCCGATGATCGTGCCGAGGCCATACAGAAGCAGGTTCGCCAGCCCCAGCGAGCGGCGCAGACCGGCAACCGGCGGGGCTGCGGAATCCGGCTCTGACATGGATCAGCCGGGCAGGGCCGCGAGTGGCTTGGCGAATTCCTTGAGTAGCGCCAGGTATGAGTCGCGCTTGAACCAGATGACGACGTCCGGGAGCTCGGTGGCCGCGACCCAACGGACTTCACTGAACTCGCGGTCATGGGAATCCAGCACGATTTCCCTGTCGTCGCCGCCGAACCGAAGCAAATACCAGAGTTGAACCTGGCCACTGAAGCGTCCGCCCCACAGGGTCGGCGCGATGTCCGGTGGAAAGTCGTAGTGCATCCAGCGTCGCGCCCGCGCGACCATGCCGGCGTTGACGGTGCCGATTTCCTCCCGCATCTCGCGCCACACGGCGTCGTCGGCGGATTCGCCGTCATCCAGGCCGCCCTGGGGCATCTGCCAGGCGTCCGATACCATATCGATTCGCTTGCCGATCAGGATCTTGCCGGACGCATTCGCCAGCATGATGCCGACGCCGGGACGGTACGGGCGACCGGACGGACCCAGCAGCCTGGGCGGCGGCGGCGCCGGGGCGAGCGCGGCGGCCGGGCGGGCAGCAGGCACCTAGTTGACCGGCTGCGTGCTGGCGAGCGCCGAGATCGGCGCGATGACGACGTTGCCGCCCTCAAGCGAGCGAATCCACGCGGCGATGCGTTCGATCGTGACCGGATAGGGATAGCCGATGCCGACCGCCGCCCCGGTCGCCTCGGCAATGCGCTCGAGTTCGAGGAGGCGGGCGTCGATCGAAATGCGGGAGGCCACGGTATCCAGAAAGCGGTTGTTGACGACTCGCGGCATTTCCAGTTCCGCCGCGACGACGGCGGCGACGCTGTCCGGGTTTTCCCGCGAATCGAAGAACAACAGGCCGCGCATTTGCAGGTCCTCGAGGACCGGGCGCAGATCGTCGGGCGAGACGGTGAAGCGCGCCCCCATGTAGTTGGTGACGCCGACGTAGCCGGTGAATCGCGACAGCAGCCAGTCGAGACGCGCGAGGTTGTCTTCGGCGGCAACCTGGGTCAGCAGGGTGTGGGGGCCGGGGTCGTTGGCCGGATAGCCTTCCGGCTCCATCGGCAATTGCAGCATGACTTCGTGCCCGGCGGCGCGGGCTTCGGCGATCCAGTCGCCGAGGTCGGGCGCATAGGGCGCGAACGCAAGGGTGACGACGCCGGGCAACTGCTGGATCGCCGCCTGGGTTCCGGCCCGGCTGAGACCGAGGCCGCCGATGACGATGGCGATGCGGGGGGTATCGGCGGGAAGTTCGAACGGGCGCGCGTAGACGATCCACGGCTGGCGGCCGTCCTCGCCGATGATCGGCAGCGGACCGTTGGGGCCGTCCACGACCAGGGCCGGGTCCGGCGATGGATCCAGCGGCGTGCGCTGCTCGGGAAACGGCGCGCCGGGGACTTCGGCGGCTGGCGGCGGCTCGGCCGCGACAAC
>JAQBXG010000218.1 GCA_027625125.1 Pseudomonadota bacterium | reverse complement strand
TGGACGGACCCAGCAACGTGCGACCGATGATCGAACCCCATGCCGACCAGATGCTTCGCCACCTGGAGCATCTCTTCGCCGGCGATCTCGACGGCTGTCATGACGGCAAGCTCGAGCTGGCCTGGACCGACGCCAAGGACGGCAAGCTGCGTCACGCCGCCATCTTCGGCACGGACCAGGTGGACGAGATGGTCGAGCGCGCCGTTACCGTCAACACGATGCCGGGGCAGAACGTCTATGTCGGACAGGCGCTCCGCGATCCGGGTATCCCGCCGTTCGGAAGGTGCAAGGATGAGGACTTCTTCGCGCTCACAACTTTCTACGTCGACCTCGATGACGATGTCGTGGCGACCGCCAGGATCAATTACCGCCACCGGGGATGCCCGCCGACGGCGGTCGTGGTCACCGGCCGGCATCCCCATGTCCGGGCGCAGATGCTGTGGCGGCTCGAGACCCCGGAGCGCGACGCCGATGTCTGCCGATCCCAGAATCTGGCCCTGGCGAAGGCCCTGGAAGGCGATCTCTCGGTCATCAACCCGAGCCGGGTGTTGCGCTTGGGTGGATCCATCGCCTGGCCGACCAAACCAGGACGGGTGCTGGAGCGGACCGAGTTCCTAATCTTCGAGGACGGCCGGCCCAAGGTCTACTTCCCCGGACAGATCGCAAAGGCGTTTCCGGCGGAGCAAACGGCACCCGCGTCCGCAACGCCGTCACCCACGCCGTCGAGCCTCAACATCGGCTCCGAGTTCGACGGCGTCAGCGTTGAAGCCTGCCTCGCCGAGGCCCGCGCCGGCCGTCACTGGCACAACAACCTGATCCGGCTCACCGCGCATTGGATCGCGCGCGGGTGGTCGGACGAGGAGATCCTGTCGGCGGCTTCCGCCCTGACGTCACCCGGCTTCACGGTTGACCAGACCCGCCGGGAGGTCGCCCGTATGATCACCGGCGGGCGGGGTAAATGGAACATTCCCAGCCTCGAGCATCAGGTGGACGAGACTGACGAGCCACCAACGCCGCTCGCGCCGGCGTTCATCGACAGCCTGGACGTCGCGATGTTGCCGCGCCGCCGATGGATGCTTGGTGGTACATTGCTACGCGGCAATGTCACGGTCGTGGTGGCACCACCAGGTGTCGGCAAGTCGACCCTCGGCATCGAGCAGGCGGTCGCCGTCGTCACCGGTCGCGAGATCACCGGCCAGACCGTTCATGAACAATCCAAGGTCTGGATTTACAACAACGAGGACGACGCCGACGAACTCCGCCGTCGCCTCGCGGCTGTCCTGCAGCACTGGGATATTCCCTTCTCCGAGGTGCGCGGGCGCTTGGCGCTCAACAGCGGCGCCGACCGACCTTTGCTGCTCGCCAGGCTGGACCGGACCGGCAACGTAATCAGACTACCCGACGTGGATGCCTGCATTGCCCATATCCGCGAGGCCGGCATCGGCGTCTTCATCGTCGATCCCTTCGTCGAGACCCACGAGGTCAACGAAAACGCCAACGACCAGATCAAGACCGTCGCCGCCATGTTCCGCGAGATCGCCCGCAAGTCGGACTGCGCGGTGATGCTGGTTCATCACACGGCCAAGCCGCCACAGGGCACCAGCGACGGCCATGCGGGCAACATGAACACGGCGCGGGGTGCCAGCGCGCTCGCCGGTGTTGCCCGGGTGGTGCAGACCCTGTTCGCCATGAGTGCCCGGGACGCCGAGACGCACGGCATCGGCGACGATGATCGCCATTTCTACATCCGCCTCGATGATGCCAAGGCCAATCTCTCGCTGATCACCAACAAGGCCGACTGGTTCCGCCGCGTTGGTGTCACCATCGCCAATGGTGATGCGGTCGGTGTGTTGGCGCCAGAGGATCTGGAGACGGTCGACGACACCGGGGACGATGACCGCGGCGGCGAGAATGATTCCTACCAGCCCGTCGTCACTGCCCTACTGGCTCAGGTATCGGAGCCCGAGATCACGCTCAACGCGGCGGCAAAGCGGCTGGCGTGGAGTGGTGATCACCGCTTCGCGCGTTTTCGGCAGACCGACACCAAGGGACATCAGCGGGCCAGCCGAACCTTGCGACAGACCATCCTCGCCGCCTGCCGACAGGGCGTCTGCGTCGTCGCGCATGGCTCCGTCGCGGGGTTCACCTGCAATGAAACCAGCAGCCCGGTGGTTCTGCGCCGGTTCGAGAGGCCCTCCAACCCGGTCGGTCTCGCGGCCCGGCAATCGGAATTTGGAGAGAAGGAATAATGATGATCATGCCCGCAATTTCGCCGCGAAACACGGCGGAACACATTGATATCATGGAGTGTTTCACGAAACCAGAATGTCGCCGAAACACACGCCCGCCAAGTCATTGTTTTCATTTGGTGTTTCGGTGTTTCGAAAATGTCCCCCCTAAAGGGGGGAGGGCGGCGCGATACACGCGCACCGCCGCCCCCCTTGGGGCCGGTCGGCGATGACACACTTCTCGCATCGACCCACGTCCAGGAACATTGATCCGTCGGCGGATCCGATGGCGCCCTCGGATTACGCCATCCGCGCCATCCTCGATGGGCTCGATCACCTCGCTCTCGACATGGAACGCAAGTGGGGGGTCGATCGGCTGCGTCTGCTGGTCGCCGACCCCCTGCGCGCCAGGTTCGATGCGCAGAAGGACAAACTCGACGCCGCGGTCGTGGCCAACGAGGAGCGCTATGTCCGGGCCCAAGCCGAGGGCATGAAGCGTGCC
>JAQBXG010000008.1 GCA_027625125.1 Pseudomonadota bacterium | reverse complement strand
GGCCGGCGGCCCCGGCGCCGCCTATCTACACCGTATCCTGGGCGCGACCAAAGCGCCGCCGCGGGCGATCGCCGTCGCGCCGCCCGGCGGTGGCGGCGTCGGCGAGGAATGGATGGCGCTTGGCGTCGACGAGTTCGTGCCCGATCCGCCGACGTCGACACGCTTGATCCAGGCGTTGTTGGCGGGCGCAGCCGTGTCGGGGCCCAATCGCCCGGTGCCGGGGCACGATGTTCTCGCAGGCCTTCGTGTGCTGCTGGCCGAAGACAACGAACTGACCCAGGACGTCGCGGCACAGATGATTCGCGCCGCCGGCGGCGAAATCGTGATCGCGGCGAACGGCGCCGAGGCGCTGCAAAAGGTCGGCGAATACCCCGGCGCCATTGATGTCGTGCTGATGGACCTGCAAATGCCCGGCATGGACGGCGCCGAGGCGGCCCAAAGACTGCGCGAGGTGTACGAGGCGTCGGAACTGCCGATTATCGCCTTTACCGCCCATGCGCTGACCGAAGAGCGTGATCGCGCGATGGCGGCCGGGATGAACGACTACCTGGTCAAGCCGGTCACGCGCGACCGCCTGATCCAGGCGCTGGTGCGCCATATCCCGGGCGGCACTGCGGCGTTCACCGCCACCGCCGCCCCGCCCGAAACGGAATCGCCGACCCCGTCGGCGCCGTTCGATCTGTCGCGGGCGGCGGCCGAACTCGGCATCACCGAAGCCGTCGCCCGCGAACTGGCCAACAAGTTTCGCACCCAGTACGCCGATGCGCGGAACCGCCTCAGCGCCGCCTACGACGGCGGGGATTATGCGGCAGTGGCCGCGCTCGCCCATCGCGTGCGCGGCAGCGCGGGCTACCTGAAGGCCCAGACCCTCGTCGGTTGCGCCGCCGAGCTTGAAGACGACATCAAACGCGGTGCGTCCGCGTCACAAGTCCACGATCGCCTGGTTGCATTCGATCGCGCCATGGCGGCGGTGCTTGCGGCGGCGGCGTCCCTTCGCGGCGAAGCCGCCGACACGCCGTCCCGGACCTAGTGGAACGAATCCAGCGCGTCGCACCACGAGCCCGATTGTTGATGGATCAAAGGTTCCAAGCGCTTGAAGACGTTATGCCATACGTCGGCAGCCTTTGGCGGCTTCAAGTTTCTGGTTTGATCCACGAGTTCGTTGGTTGATGGATCAAAGGTTCCAAGCACTTTAAGACGTTGTGCCGTACGTCCGCAGGCTTTGGCGGCTTCAAGTGTCTGGTTTGATCCATTAGGGGTCGGGCTGGAACAGATATCCGAATCCGGTGACGGTGCGGATGATTTTGGGGTTGCGCGGATCGTCGTGCAGTTTCTTGCGAAGCCGTCCGACGACCACATCCACGACACGCGAGCCGGGGGCGTCACCGCCACGGCTGATCGCGTCCAATAGAAAGTCGCGGCTTAGCACCCGGTTCGGCGCGCGTGTGAACGCGGTAAGCAACGTGAACTCCGACGGCGTCAGATCAACCCGCTCGCCGCCCGGGCCGGAAAGCTCGTGGCCGGCCAGATCAAGCTCGAACCCGGCGAACGCGAACCGCGACTCGGTGGCAGAAATTTCCCTGCCCTTCGATCGCGCCAGCAGATTTTCGATCCGCAGCACCAATTCCTGTGGATCGAACGGTTTGACCAGATAATCGTCGGCGCCGATTTCCAGCGCCGCCAGCCGTTCGTCGCGGCTGGTGCGCGCGGTGATTACAACCACCGGTGTGCCGGACCGTGACCGCACCTGCCGCATCAGCACCAGGCCGTCCTCGTCGGGAAGGCCCAAATCCAGAATGACGATATCGACGCTGCGCCGTTGCAGGACTCCGGCCATCTCGCCGCCGGTACCAACAGACGTAACCTGGTACCCCTTCTCGCCGAGATAGGCCATCAACAGACCTTGCACCAACTCGTCGTCCTCGACGATCAGAACTTAGCCTTTTGCCGACATGGACCCGCCCCTGTTCGATCGGTCCCAAGTTTTACTCGCTTTTACAACTCATGGGAAAGCGGCATACGCGCGCGAATCCGCGGCCGGCGATGTTTGCCCCTGCGAACTTGACTGGAGCGGACAACATGATTCGGAACCTTTTGCGGGCAGTCTGGCTGTTGGCGGCCACCGAAGGGGCGCGCGGCTAGGCCGGTCGCGGTCGTCGCCGCGGCCGGGTTTCGCGGCGCCGCGGCGCTTGCCGGCAATCGTCCCCGAACATCCGGATCGGCGCAGATTCATTGCGGAATCGGTGCCGAAATGGCGGCTATTTTCTTGCCAGCGATCCAGAAATGGTCTCGAATCCGGCCGCAATGATCGTACTTTGGGCTGCAATCCTCTTCATCGTCGCGTCCGCGGCGGTGCTGGGATATGCGGCGTTCCGCTACAAGCAGATCCTCAGCGTCACCAACTTCTTCATCAAGGCGGCGACGGTCTACGTGCTGATCGGCGAGGAAGACGCGCAACTGGCCGCGCTGGCGTCCGGGAAGGCGGCCAATGGAAAGGACCGCGTGCGCATGCTGGATTTCCTGAAGTCGCTGGAGGACCAGTTCGGCAGCCACAAACAGTGGAAACGCCAAAGCACCCGGATCAAGGAGCTGTCGGGGGCGATCGCCGCGCCGACGGCCCACGAGGCGGTGGAGGCGCGGGAACAGCTTCGCCGCAAGAATGAATCCTATCTGCGGGCGCTGCGTACCGGCGATGCGGCGATTTTCCTGCGCAATTATCCACAATTGTTCGGGACCGACGCCGAGGCGGCGGTGGCCTCGGGCGAGCATCCCGACGAAGCCACCGAAGAAATGCTTGCGGAGGCGCGCAGCGACAAGGGTCGCGGTCCGACGACCTGAGCCGCCGCCGATCTTGGCAAACCCTTGCGCCCGGCCGTTTTTTCAGCCGGGCGTGGTTGTTTCCGGCCGCCGCCGGCCGCGTCGCGGCCATAAGGATCACCTATGGGCGGCATAGGCGGCACGGCCTATGCCGCCGATAGATGGCCTTTCCAACCTGGATCAATATTGTAGGCCTTGGATTTGAGCGCCGGGGCATTTCCCGGGTACAGAACAAACAGGAGATCAAAATGGCTTGGAAGACACCGAAGATTGCCGTGATCGCGGTTGGCATGGAAATCAACTGCTACGCCTGCGCCGAGCTCTAAGCTCTCAGCAGATCGATACGAAGAACCCCGGGGGCAACCCCGGGGTTCTTTGCATTTCAGTGGCGCGTCCGGCCGAAACGGCTATGGGCGGCGGCGGCGCCGCGGCCTACGGCTCGACCCGGACCCCCTTCCAGAACGCGATATGGCCCCGGATGTTGCGGGCCTCGGGCTTCGGCGCTGCATAGGTCCAGGCGGCGTCCTCCAGCGTCTCGCCGTCCACCTCCAGCGATCAATAGGCGCGATCGCCTTTCCAGCCGCAGAAGCTGGTCGTCTCGCTGTCCTTCAACAGCTCGCGCCGGACGCTGGCCGCCGGAAAGTATATGTTTCCTTCTACCGTCTCGAAGGTATCGGATTCGGCCACGACCGTGCCGTTCCAGATTGCCTTTGCCATTTTCGGGAACCTTCCATGATCAAGAGCCGCATACATGGATTCCGGCGGGCATTTCCGCGAATCAACGGGAGTCACGTGTTCGCGATCCTGATCGCGGCGGCGGGGATTGCCGCGGGGCTGGGGCCGGCGGCGGCGACCGAAGCGCAGACCGCCTTCGACGCCGGCATGCGCGCGGCCCGGGGCGGACAGTTCGACGCCGCCCGCGAAGCCTGGGCGCCGTTGGCCGAGGCCGGCCATGCGCCGTCGCAGTACAACCTGGGCCTGATGCATGCGCGCGGCGCGGGGGTGCCCCGGGACATGGCCGCCGCCTATGCGCTGTATGTCGCGGCGGCGGAACAGGATCATTCGCTGGCGCAGTACGCGGTCGGGATGGCGTTGCAGCGTGGCGACGGCGTTGCCGCGGATGCGGCGGCGGCGTTTGCGTGGTTTGCACGGGCCGCCGAAGGCCGGGTCGCCGCGGCGGCGTTCGAGCTGGGGACGGCGCTGCACGAAGGCGACGGCGTCGCGGTGGATCTCCCGTTGGCGCTGCAATGGTTTTGGGTCGCCGCCCGGCTCGGCTACGCCGATGCGATTCCGGCCCGCAACTTTACCGAACGGGAACTGACCGCCGACCAGGCGGTGGCGGCCGAGGCGGCGGCGACGGCCTGGCTCCTGGCCCACCCGGCGCCCGCGCGCTAGTGGATCAAACCAAACCCTTACGTCCGGCAACGCCTGCGGACGCACGGCATACCGACTTCAGGCGCCTGGAGCCTTTGATCCACCATCACTCGAGCTCGTGGTGCGAGGCGCTGGAATCGCACCACGAGGTGCCGCCGGGCTTTGCCGTGAGGCCGCGACCGGCCCCCTCCTGCAAGGATCGCCCCGAAGCGGTACATTGGCGGCGGCGCGCGCGCCGCGCGGACCCGTCCGGAGAAATCAGCCCATGAACCAACGCAGCGATCTTTCGGAGCTGCAAGCCGGGATTCTGGACAGCCTCCCCGAGCCTGTGGTTCTGGTGAATCACCTCGGCAATGTCCTTGCCGCAAACCGTGCGGCCGAACGGGAGATCGGCGTCACCTATCCGGGCCGCGCGCTGGCGCTGTCGTTCCGTCACCCGGGGGCGCTGGCCGCCGTGGATCGCGTGCTGGCGGGCGGCGGCACCGCGACGGTCGAGGTCGCGATTCCGGCTGCGGCGGCGCGCACGTTCAAACTGCGCGTCGCGCCGCTGGAATCGCAGCTGATGCCGGGCGAATTGGGCCGGCGCGGCGCGGCGCTGGTGTTCCACGACATCACCGCCGAACGCCGTGCCGAACAGATGCGCGCCGATTTCGTCGCCAACGCCTCCCATGAATTGCGGTCGCCGCTTTCGGCCCTGGTCGGATTCATTGAAACCCTGCGCGGCCCGGCCAGGGACGACCAGGCGGTGCAGGACCGGTTCCTGGAGATGATGGCCGCCGAGGGCGGCCGCATGGCGCGGCTGATCGAAGACCTGCTGTCGCTGTCGGCGATTGAGGTGAACGAACATGTCGCGCCTTCGGAAAACGTGGAAATCGCCGCCGTCGTGCGCGGCGTCGCCGAGGCGCTGGGTCCAGGGTCGGCCGCGGCCGGCATCGAGGTCGTGCTCGACCTCCCCGACGATCTGCCGCAGACGCCGGGCGACGAGGGCCAGCTCGCGCAGGTGTTCCGAAACCTGCTGGAAAACGCGATTGCCTATGGCGGCCGCGGCTCGGTCGTGCGTGTCACCGCGCGGCCCGAACCACGGCTGCCGGACCTGGGCCGGGCGGGCATTTCGGTGGCGGTCGCCGACCAGGGGCCGGGCATCGCCCGCGAGCATCTACCGCGCCTGACCGAACGGTTTTACCGGGTGGACAAGGCGCGTTCCCGCGAGGCGGGCGGGACCGGCCTCGGCCTTGCGATCGTCAAGCATATCCTGAACCGCCATCGCGGGCGGCTGTTGGTCCAAAGCAAGGCGGGCGACGGCTCGACCTTCACGGTGCTGCTGCCGTCGGTCTGAGCGGCGCGGGGTTCGCCCGTTCCGGCGGTGTCATCAAACCGTCATCTCCGCACCGTATAAAGGCCGCACGCGTTTCCGCCGCCGACAGCACGGACAATTGATGCAGTTTTCCATCCTGCTTGCGGTTCTGGTGGCGTTCGCGGGACTGGGGTTTCTGTGGGGCCGCGCCAGGGCCGCCGCGGTGGCATCGGCGTCCGGCCGCCGGCTGCATTCCCGCGCGCGGCACCACGGCATGCTGGTGGCGGCGTGGACCGGCGGCCCGGGCATCGTCGTCCTGCTACTGTGGGCCGTGGTACAGGCGCGCCTTGGCGGCGCGGGCGAGGGCATGTCCGCCGCCGCCGCCTGGGCGGGCATCGCCGTGCCGCTGGCGGTCGCCATCGTCGGCCTCACCTGGGGCGTGCGCCGCATCACGCCGCAGTTGCGCGCCCGCAACCAGTTCGAAACGGTGTTGCGCAACCTGTTGCTTCTGGCGTCGGCCGTCGCGGTCGTCACCACCGCCGGCATCGTGCTGTCGCTGCTGCTGGAATCGATCCGGTTCTTCTCGCTTGTGCCGCTGCACGAGTTTCTGTTCGGGCTGCACTGGAGTCCGCAGATCGCCATTCGCGAGGACCAGGTGGCGTCCAGCGGCGCATTCGGCGCGGTGCCGGTTTTCGCCGGGACGCTGCTGATCTCGTTGATCGCCATGCTGGTCGCGGCGCCGGTCGGCCTGCTGTCGGCAATCTGGATGTCCGAATACGCGGCCCCCAACGTGCGCGCGACGGTAAAGCCGATCCTCGAAATCCTGGCCGGGGTGCCGACCGTCGTCTACGGCTTCTTCGCCGCGACGACGCTGGCGCCGGCGCTTCGTGACCTTGGTTCCTTCTTCGGGCTTGGGGTTTCTTCGGAAAGCGCGCTGGCCGCCGGGGTCGTGATGGGCGTGATGATCATTCCGTTTGTGTCGTCGCTGTCCGACGATGTGTTTCGCGCGGTGCCCGACAGCATGCGATACGGGTCGATGGCCCTGGGCGCGACCAAAGCCGAAACGGTGCAAAGGGTCGTGTTGCCGGCGGCGCTTCCGGGCGTCATGGGCGGCTTGATGCTGGCGATCTCCCGCGCCATTGGCGAGACGATGATCGTCGTCATGGCGGCGGGGCTTGCCGCGAACCTGACGGCAAACCCGTTCGCGGCGGTGACGACGGTGACCGTACAGATCGTAACGTTGCTCACCGGCGACCAGGAGTTCGATTCCGCCAAGACCCTGGCGGCGTTCGGCTTGGGTCTGGTGCTCTTTTTCGTCACCCTGGCGCTGAACGTCCTCGCCCTCGAAGTGGTCCGCAGATACCGCGAGGCCTACGAGTGAGCGGCGCGCCGCGATCGACGCACCAACAGGTGCGGGCCGGGCTGAAGCGGCGGCACGCGGCGGAGCGCAGGTTCCGCGCAATGGGCATCGGCGCCGTGCTGCTTGCGTTGCTGGCCCTGGCGGGCCTCTTCGCGTCCGTCATCACCCAGGGATATGGCGCATTCGTCCAGACCCGGATCACCCTCAATCTGTATCTCGATCCCGAAGTGCTGGATCCGTCCGGCATGCGCGATCCCGAAGAACTGCGGCGGGCGAACACCAACGCGGTCATTCGCGAATCCCTTCGCCAACGGTTCCCGGACATCACCGGCCGCTCCGACCTGCGCAAGCTCTATGCCCTGGTCAGCACCGGCGCCACGTTCGAACTCGCCGATCATCTTGTCACCCACCCGGACTGGATCGGCAGGACCATCGACATCGACCTGCTGGCTGCCGCCGAGATCGACATGCTGCACAAGGGCCGCATTTCCCGGGACGTGCCCGAAGACCAGCGCCGCGTCAGCGACCAACAGATTGCGTGGGTCGACGCCCTGGCGGCGGAAGGCAGGGTCGCGTTCGCATTCAACACGACGTTCTTCACGTCGGGCGACTCCCGCGACCCGGAATCCGCCGGCATCCTTGGGGCGGTGGTCGGCTCGGCGCTGTTGCTGCTGGTGACCCTGGTGCTGGCGTTTCCGATCGGCGCCGCGGCCGCCGTCTATCTGGAAGAATTCGCGCCAAAGAACCGTTGGACGAACCTGATCGAGGTCAACATCAACAATCTCGCCGCGGTGCCGTCGATCGTCTTCGGCCTTCTGGGTCTGGCCGTGTATCTGAACTTCCTCGGGCTGCCGCGCTCCGCGCCGCTGGTCGGCGGCATGGTGCTGGCGCTGATGACGTTGCCGACGATCATCATCGCCGCGCGGGCGTCGCTGGCCGGTGTGCCGCCGTCAATCCGCCAGGCGGCGCTCGGCGTTGGTGCATCGCCGATCCAGACGGTGTTTCACCATGTGTTCCCGCTGGCGCTGCCGGGAATCCTGACCGGCACGATCATCGGCATGTCGCGGGCGCTGGGGGAATCGGCGCCGTTGTTGATGATCGGCATGGTCGCGTTTGTCGTCGATGTCCCGACTGGCTTTACCGACCCGGCGACCGCGCTGCCGATTCAGGTGTACCTGTGGTCCGACGCTCCCGAACGCGCGTTTGTCGAACGCACCGCCGCCGCAACCGTGGTATTGCTGGGGTTTCTGATCGCGATGAACGGGCTGGCGGTGTTCTTGCGCAAACGCTTCGAAGTAAGATGGTAACGCAATGCCTTTGCCGAACCAGGCTGCGTCCGCTCCGCGATCATCCGCTGCCGAGCCGATGATGGCGGCCGAATCCGCCGCGGCGGCGGTCGATCCGCCGGTCAAGCTCCGCGCCAACAAGGTTTCGGTGTTTTATGGCGACGCGCAGGCGATCTTCGACGTCGATCTGGAAATCAACCAGAACGAGGTCACGTCGCTGATCGGCCCGTCCGGTTGCGGAAAATCGACGTTCATCCGCTGCCTCAACCGCATGAACGATCCCATCCCCGGTTGCCGCGTCAGCGGCGAGGTGCTGCTGGACGGCAGTGACGTCAACCACCCGTCGGTGGACCCGGTGGAACTGCGGGCGCGCATCGGCATGGTATTTCAGAAACCCAATCCGTTTCCGAAATCGGTGTGGGAAAACGTCGCCTACGGCCCGCGCATCCACGGGCTTGCAAGGTCTCGCGACGAATTGAATGACATCGTCGAGCGCACGTTGCGCAAGGCGGCGCTGTGGGAGGAGGTCAAGGACCGCCAGCACCAACCGGGAACGTCGCTGTCGGGAGGACAGCAGCAGCGGTTGTGCATCGCCCGCGCGCTGGCGGTCGATCCCGAAGTCATCCTGATGGACGAGCCGTGCTCGGCGTTGGACCCGATCGCCACGGCGCGGATCGAAGAGCTGATGGACGAACTGCGCGAGAACTATACGATCGTCATCGTCACCCACTCGATGCAACAGGCGGCGCGGGTCTCGCAGCGGACGGCATTTTTCCACCTCGGCAAGCTTGTCGAGGCGGGTCCGACCGAGGATATTTTCACCAAACCGAACGACGAACGGACCGAAGGCTACATCACGGGCCGGTTCGGCTGAGGAAACGCGGATGGTTCACAAACATATCGTCAGGGCATTCGATCAACAGCTCGGTGAGCTGGATCGCAAGATCGCCGAAATGGGCGGGTTGTCGGAGTCTCTGGTGGCCGACGCCATCGACGCCCTTTCGCGACGGGATGCGGAACTGGCCGAGCGGGTGATCGCCGCCGACGCAAGGATCGACGCGCTCGAAGCCGAAGTAAACGAAATATCGCTGCGCCTTTTGGCGCTGCGCCAGCCGATGGCCCACGACCTCAGGGCCGTCGTCGCCGGACTGAAGATTTCCGCCGACATCGAACGCATCGGCGATCTTGCGACCAATGTCGCAAAACGGACGATGACGATCGTGAAGTCCAACCCGGTCGCATCGACGATCACGATTGTCCGCATGGGAGTCATCGTCCAGGGCATGATCAAGTCGGCGCTCGATGCCTATGTCGCCCGCGATGCCGAACAGGCGATGGATGTATGGAAGCGCGACGAGGAGGTGGACCAGCTCCACACCAGCCTGTTCCGCGAAATGCTGACCTACATGATGGAAAACCCGCGCAACATCACTCCCTGCGCGCACTTGATGTTTGTCGCCAAGAACATCGAGCGCATCGGCGATCACGTGACGAACATCGCCGAGCGCGTTTATTTTCTGGTCAAGGGCGAACCGCCACCGTCCGACCGGCCAAAGGAGGACGATTCAAGCTTCACGACGGTGGACGCGAAACCGCCCCGGGACTCATAGGCGTGCGCATTCTGATTGTCGAGGACGAGGCGCCGCTGGCGGAGATTCTCCGCTACAACCTGGAAGACGAGCAATTCGAGACCGCGGTCGCCCGCGACGGGCTGGAGGCGCTGATCGCTCTGGACGAACAACCGCCCGATCTCGTCGTGCTGGACTGGATGCTGCCGGAACTGTCCGGCCTCGAAGTCTGCCGCACGATGCGCCGCAAGCCGGAGTTGCGCAACATTCCGGTTATCATGCTGACCGCCCGTAGCGAAGAGGATGACCGCGTTCGCGGACTGGACGCCGGCGCCGACGACTACCTCGCCAAACCGTTTTCGCCGCGCGAGCTGGTGGCCCGCATTCGCGCGGTCCTGCGCCGCGCCGGCAATCGGCTGGACGCGGAACCGCTCTGCGTCGGCGGCGTCGAGATGGACCTCGAACAACACCGGGTCCGCCGCGGTGGCCGGGAAATCACTCTCGCCCCGACCGAATACCGGCTTCTGAAGGTGCTGATGGACCGCCCCGGGCGCGTGTATTCGCGCGAACAGCTGCTCGATCTGGTGTGGGGGCGCGATATCTATATCGAACCGCGCACCGTCGATGTTCATGTGCGGCGGTTGCGAAAGGCATTGAACGCGGTCGGCGACCGCGACCTCATTCGCACCGTGCGTTCGGCCGGATACGCGTTCGAACCGGCGAACGCCTGAGGCCGGTTTCAGCGCTGCGCGGCGGCCAGCAGCGCGACGGCGGCGGCGTTCATCGGGCCGGGGCACGACCACAAGGACTGCGGCACCGACACTTGCCGCATTTCGCCCGCCGCCCGGCGCATGGCCGGGTGATCCAGCATCGCCTCGGCGAGCGACGGCCGCGCGGGGTCGTACACCGGCGAAACCAGCAACTCGGGGGCCAGCAACAGCACGCGCTCCAGCGACAGGAAGCCATAGAACGAGATGCCAGCCTCGGCGGCCACGTTTTGCAGTCCTGCGGCGGTCAACAATTCATCCTCGAAAGTACCCGGCCCCATCGTGAACCCGCCCGGCTGAAACACCGCCGCCCGCACCGGCGCATCGCCGCCGGGCGGAACTGCCGCCAGCGCCGCGTCCATCGCCGCCACGGTCGCGGCGGCGCGGTCCGGTTCGTGCAAAAGATCACCGACGTACAGAATCTGTTCCCGCACGTCGTCCAGGTTGCCGGGCACCCCCAGAACCTCGACATTGAATCCGAACCGCCGCAGCATCTGGATCGTGAACGGCGTCGTATAGGCCCCGGCCAGAACCAGGTCCGGCTGCAGCGGCAGGATTTCCTCGGCGCCGCCACGGTTGATGTGTGGCACGGCGGCGGCGCGGTCGGCGACAACCGAATTCAACGGGTCCAACGACAGCCAGGTGACCGACGCGACGTTCTCCGGCTCCGCCAGCGTCAAAACCAACTGGTCGGCGCACAGATTCAGCGACACAACATGCTGCGGCTTTGCCGCGCGCATCGGCGGGGTCTGGGCGGCGGCGGGCGCCGCGGCCATCACCGCCAGCAACAGCAGCGCCAGGACTCGCAGGATCGATCCTCGGGGGGGCATTCCCGAACCGTAGGTCGCGCCATGCCGCGCCGCAAGGGACGCCCGGCCGATCGACCGCCGCATTTGGGGGGTGCTGGCCGCCCGCCGCCCCGGGCGGTACACTGCCGACGGTCACGGGCCGAAAACGATTCGGCCCGGCCCGGCGCCCCGGGGGGATGAGGGGGTAGCCGGAACCGGACCGAAGTTGGAGGCCCAACGCTGCCCATCCTGGCCCGGCATTGCGACCAAACCGGGACCAAAAAGCGGCGATTGTTTGACGGGTGCGGAGGTGCCGTGTCCCACGAAACCACAGTCCTGACCGCGCCGCTCTACGAGTATTTGCTGCGCGTCGGCGTCCGCGAAGCGCCGGTCCTCCGCCGTCTGCGAGACGAAACCCTGCGCCGCTGGCCCGACAGCGCGCGAATGCAGATCGCCCCCGAACAGGGCGCGCTGATTGCGCTGCTGGTGACGCTGACCGGCGCGCGCCATGCGCTGGAAGCGGGGGTCTTTACCGGCTATTCGGCGCTGGCGGTGGCGCTGGCGCTGCCCGCGGACGGCGTCCTCGTCGCCTGCGACGTCAGCGACGAATGGACGGCGCTTGGCCGCCCTTATTGGGACGAGGCCGGTGTCGGCCACAAGATCGACCTGCGCCTCGCCCCGGCCATCGAGACAATGGACGCGCTGCTGGCCGACGGCAGGGCAGGGTGGTTCGATTTCGTGTTCCTCGATGCAGAAAAGACCGAATACGCCGCGTACTACGAACGCGCGCTGGCGCTGTTGCGTCCGGGCGGACTGATCCTCGTCGATAATGTGCTGTGGAGCGGCCGGGTCGTCGATCCCGCCGCCGACGACGCCGACACCGCCGCGATCCGCGCCTTCAACGAATTGGTGCGCGACGACGAACGGGTTTCGCTGGCGCTGGTGCCGATCGCCGACGGATTGACGCTTGCGGTCAAGCGGCCGTGAAGGCCAGCGGATGACCGGATTCCTGCTGCGGCGACTGGTCGGGCTGGCGGGCACCCTGGCCGCCGCATCGCTGGTCGTGTTCGTGGTGCTGGAAATCCTGCCGGGCGATCCGGCGCGCGCCATTCTCGGCGTCGATGCCGAGGCGGCGGCGGTATTGGCGCTGCGGTCCGAACTGGGCCTCGATTCCCCAGCGCCGGTTCGTTACGTGCGGTGGGTCGGCGGCATGCTGCGCGGCGACTTCGGCACCAGTTGGACCTATCGCATTCCGGTCGTCGATCTGGTGCTGCCGCGCCTGGCCGTCACCGTGCCGCTGGCGGTCATCGCGATGCTGCTGTCGGTCACCGTCGCCATTCCCCTCGGCCTCGTCGCCGCCCGCCACCATGGCCACGGCGGCGACCTCGGGGTGATGGCGTTCAGCCAGGCCGGTATCGCCATGCCGAACTTCTGGCTCGGGCTGTTGTTGATCCTGCTGTTCGCCGTTTCGCTGGGATGGTTTCCGTCCGGCGGCTTCCCCGGCTGGCGCGACGGCGTCGGCGCGGCGCTGTGGGCCTTGGTGCTGCCGGCGATATCCCTGGCGACGGTCCAGGCAGCGATCCTCGCGCGCATCGTGCGGGCGGCGGTGCTCGAAGTCTCCCGAGACGATTTCGTCCGCACCGCCCGCGCCAAGGGCCTCAGCCGCCGCCGCACGCTGCTGCACCATGTACTCCGAAACGCGATGCTGCCGACGACGACGGTGATGGGCATGCAATTCTCGTTTCTGATGGCCGGCACCGTCGTCATCGAAAGCGTCTTCTTCCTGCCGGGGTTGGGACGGCTGGCGTTGCAGGCGATCGCCAACCGCGATCTGGTCGTCGTCGAAGCGGTCGTGCTGCTGTTGGCGGCGATGGTGATCGTCGTCAACCTGATCGTCGATCTCGTCCATCGCAGTATCGATCCCCGGCTCGGAGAGTCCCGTTGAGCGACCGGCGCAGTGTCTGGTCACGGCTGGCGGCCTCGCCGTCCTTTCTGGTCGGCGCGTCGCTCAGTGGCGTTGTCGTCGCGGCGGCGCTGGTGTCGCTGGCGTGGACGCCGATCGCCGCCGACCACGTCGAGCTTGGCCAGCGTCTGTTGGGTCCGGGCAGCGGCCATTGGTTCGGCACCGACCACTTCGGGCGCGATGTCGCCGCCCGCCTGCTCGTCGGCGCGGGCAACGCGCTTGTGGTCGGCGTCGTCGCGTTGCTGATCGGCCTGTCCGCGGGCGTGGCCACGGGTCTGGTCGCGGCGGCGGCGGCCGGAAGCTGGCTCGACGAGGCGCTGATGCGCGCGGCGGATTTCGCCTTCGCCTTCCCGGCGGTGCTGACCGCGATCCTGTTCACCGTGGCGTTGGGGCCGGGCATCGCGACATCGATCGTCGCCATCGGCATCTTCAACATCCCGGTGTTCGCCCGCACCGCCCGCGCCTCCGGGGGGGCGGTCTGGAGCCGGGAGTACGTGCTGTCGGCGCAGGCGATCGGCAAGGGCCGGTTCCGCATCACGACCGACCACGTGCTGCCGAACATCACCGCGATCCTGCTGGTGCAGGCCACCGCCAGCTTCGCCGTGGCGATCCTGGCCGAGGCCGGTCTTGCCTACCTCGGCCTCAGCACCCAGCCGCCGGAGGCGAGCTGGGGCCGCATGTTGTTCGAGGCGCGCACCTTCCTCGCCGACGCGCCGCATCTGGCCGTCTTTCCGGGCCTGGCCATCGCAATCGCGGTGCTGGGGGTCAATCTGCTGGGGGACGGGCTGCGCGATGCGTTCGATCCCCGGGGCGGCGCCATTTTCTAGCCGGTTTCGCCCCGGCCGCCGGCGTGGCAGTATTCCGGGGTACCTTGCAGTGTGGAGGCGGCGGCCCATTGGCGGAGGTTGTCAGCATCGAGGATTTCAGGCCCGCCTTGCCGCGTAAGGGTGCGCGGCAGGGCGATTCGAACCCGTTGGCGTTCGACCGGCCGGAACTGGACCTGATCCTGCAAATCTATGGACGCAAGGTCGTGGCGGGGGAGTGGTGCGACTACGCGCTCGATTTCGCGCCCGAGCGCGCCTCGTTTTTAGTGATGCGCCATACCGGCCGCGGGCCGGACTACCAGTACCAGGTCGTCAAATGGCGTACGGGGCGCGGCGTGGCCGGGCGCTATGCGGTGATCTCCCGCACCGGGCACGTCGTGCGTCGCGGCACGCGCCTGTCCGAGGTTCTGAAGGTCTTCGACGGCCGGCCCCGGCTCCTCTAGGCCCGCGCGGATCGGCTGGCCGCGCGGTGGAGATTTTCCTGCCTCTGCTGGTGGCGCTGGTCGCCGCCCGCCTGACCGGCGAATTGTTGCTGCGGGCCGGACAGCCGGCGCTGGTCGGCGAGATGTTTGCCGGGTTGGCGCTCGCCACCATCGGACTCGCCGCCGGATCGGGCTGGCTCCTGTCCCTCGGCGACAGCCCGGTGATCGCGACCTTTGCCGACGTCGGCGCCTTTTTCCTGGTGCTTGTCGTCGGAGTCGAGATGCGCCCGTCCGAAATCGGGCGGGCGTCACGGGCCGGCGTCGCGGTCGCCCTCGGCGGCGTATTGGTGCCGATGGCCGCCGGCTTCACGCTGGTCTGGTGGCTCCTGCCGGGCAGCGATGCCCGTTTCGCCCTGGCGTTTTTGACCGGCGTCGCGCTGTCGATTTCCGCCGTGCCGGCGACGGCGCGAATCTTCGGCGAGATGGGCTTGCTACACCACGCGGTCGGCCGGACCGTCATTGCCGCGGCGCTGATCGACGACATCATCGGCCTAATCTCCCTCGCCGTGCTGACGGCGATCGTGCAAACCGGCGCGATGCCCAATGCCGCCGCGTTCGCGATCGTCGTCGGCAAATCCGCCGCATTTTTCGCCATCGCGATCGCGTTCAGCACCGTCGCTTATCCGTTTGCGGCGCGCCTGCTGGGGTCGGCCCACTCGCGTGCGGCGGGGCTTTCGACTCTGCTCGCCGCCGGCATGGGATTTGCGGTGCTGGCCGAAGCGATGGGCATGCATTTCATCCTCGGCCCGTTCGTCGCCGGTCTGTTCTTTGAACCCCATCGCGTCGGCAAGGCCCAGTACGACGAACAGAAACTTGTGCTGGAACGCATCGTCGCCGGATTCATGCGGCCGATCTTCTTTGTCGCGATCGGCCTGAATGTCGATATCACCGTCGTCGCTGCCCTGCCCGGATTCGTCGCGGCGATCATTCTGACCGCGGCATTCGGAAAACTTTTGGGCTGCGGGATTCCGGCGTGGCTGGCCGGCATGCGCCCGCGTGAGGCGCTTGCGGTTGGCATCGGCATGAACAGCCGCGGTGCGATCGAATTGATCATCGCCGCCATTGCCTTGCGCGCCGGACTGATCGGCGAATCCGGCGGCGGCGGCGACATCGGCCGGTACCTGTTCTCCGCCCTGGCGTTGATGGCGCTGGTGACGACGTTGATTACGCCGGGGCTGCTCCGGCTGGTGCTGCGCGTCCGGCCTGTCGACAGCGACTAGCGCCAACGAAAACGCCCGGCGCGAAGGCCGGGCGTTTCCGAACCTGGCGGACTGCCTAGCGGCGTTCGCCGAACAGCCGCAACAGCATCATCATCAGGTTGATGAAATCCAGATACAGACTCAACGCGCCGAACACCGCCTTCTTTGTGGCGATCTCGGCGCCGTCGGCGGCCGAATACTCATTGCGGATGCGTTGGGTGTCATAGGCGGTCAAGCCGACGAACACCAGAACGCCGATGACCGATATCGCAAAATCCAGCGCCGCCGAGGCCAGAAAGATATTGACGATAAACGCGATGAAGACGCCGATCAGGCCCATGAACAGGAACGAACCCCACGACATCAGACTGCGTGTGGTCGTATAGCCGTACAGGCTCATCGCTCCGAACGTCGCGGCGCTGATAAAGAACACCCGAACGATGCTGGTCGGCGTATAGGCCAGAAAGACCGTACTCAGCGACAGTCCCATCGTCGCGGCAAACGCCCAGTACAAGACCTGCGCCGTCTGGGCGCTCAGGCGGTTGATGCCGAAACTCAGCACCAGAATGAATGCCAGCGGCGCCAGCATCACGACAATCGACAGTCCGCTGCCGAAAATCGCCTGCAACAGCGCCTCCGACGTCGAGAGATAGAACGCAACCGCGCCCGACAAGGCCAGCCCCAGGCCCATGTAGTTGTAGACCTTCAGCATGTAGGCCCGCAGGCCTTCGTCGACATCGGTGCGAGCGCGGCCGGCGGCGCGCAAGCTCCCCAGTTGCACTTTTGGCTCGGCCATTGGTCCAATCCTCCAGAATCGCAGAAACCTGCGCCTTATATGGACCCGCCCCGGCCCGGGTTCAAGGCCGGTCGCGGCTCAGGCGGTGCGCAACACCGGCGCGGGCCGTTGCCCCAGGATGCGCCAGGTGCCGGCCAGGCCCAGGGCGACGACCAGCGCCGTCCCGCCCGCCGCCGACCACAATGCGCTCGATACCGACAGCCGGAACCCGGTTTCCATCACGAACACCACCGTCGCCCATGCGGCCACGCTGCCCACCACCAGCGCCGCCGTGGCGGTGGCTGCCCCCATCACCGCGTATTCCAGCAGGTTCGCGCGCAGCACGTCGGCGCGGGTTGCGCCCAGAACTTTCAGCACCACCGAATCGTACAGCCGCGCCCGGCGGCCGGCGGCAATCGCGCCCGCCAGCACCAATACCCCGGCGGCGATCGTCAACAGCGACACCGCCCGCACCGCGCCGCCGATGCGGCCGATGATGCCGGTCGCGCGCTCCAGCACTTCGCGCACCCGGATCACCGATACATTCGCGAACGCGCCGGTGACGGCCCGGAACACCGCGTCCTCGGCGGCGGGGTCGACGACCGCGCTGGCGACATGGGTTTGCGGCGCACCCTCCAGGGCGCCGGGAGCGAACATCACGCTGAAGTTCAGCCCCATGTCCTCCCAGTCCACCTGGCGCAGGTTGGCGACCGTGCCCGCGACCTCGCGGCCCAGTATGGTGAAGGCCAGCGTGTCGCCGATATGGATGTTCGTCTCCTCGGCGACATGGGCATCCAACGACAACGCCGGCGGACCGTCATAATCGGCGGGCCACCAGTCGCCCTCCACCAGAACCAGATTTTCCGGCGCCGTGGCGGCATAGGTCAGGCCGATCTCGGATCGCAGAAACCATTCGTGGCCGCCGTTGGCGCGGACCTCCGCGGCCGGGACGCCGTTGACCGACGCCACGCGGCCGCGCAACGCCGGCACCCGCTCGATGCTCGCGACGCCGGGGGTGCCCAGCACCATCTCGTCGAACGCCGCCGCCTGGCCCGGCTGGATGTCGATAAAAAAGAACGCCGGCGCCTGTTCGGGAATCTGTTCG
>JAQBXG010000217.1 GCA_027625125.1 Pseudomonadota bacterium | reverse complement strand
CGCAGGACGGCGGCACCCCCGGCGGGGCGGCGTTCGACGACTGGCCCGCCAACGAGGAGGCGGGACCGGACGGCCCCTACCGCGCCTATACGACCGCATTCGACGCCGTCGTCGACGCCGCGACCCTGTGCGACGCGGACGAGTTGGCGCGCCTGCGGGGGACGCTGGACCAGCAACTGCACCAGTTCCAGCGCCTGGTGGCGCGGCTGGCGAACCGGTTGCAGCGGCTGCTGCTGGCGAAGCAGACCAGGGCGTGGGAATTCGACCTGGACGAAGGCGTCATCGACGCCGCGCGGCTGGCCCGCATCGTCGCCAACCCCGAGCATCCGCTATCGTTCAAGCGCGAGACCGAAACCGATTTTCGCGATACGGTGGTCACGCTGCTGTTGGACAATTCCGGATCGATGCGCGGGCGGCCGATCGCCGTGGCGGCGCTGTGCGCCGACATTCTGGCCCGCACGCTGGAGCGCTGCGGGGTCAAGGTCGAGGTGCTGGGGTTCACCACCCGGGCGTGGAAGGGCGGCGAATCCCGCGACCGCTGGGTGGCCGACGGCAAGCCGCCGGAACCGGGCCGCCTGAATGACCTGTTGCATGTCGTCTACAAGAGCGCTGACGAGCCGCTGCGGCGGGCGCGGCGCAAATTCGGGCTGATGCTGCGGGAAGGGCTTCTGAAGGAGAACATCGACGGCGAGGCGCTGGCCTGGGCGCACCAGCGGCTGTTGGGCCGCCCCGAGGAGCGGCGAATCCTGATGGTCATTTTCGACGGCGCGCCGGTCGACGATTCGACGCTGTCGGCGAACGCCGGCAACTACCTGGACCGCCACCTGCGCCGGGTCATCCGCTGGATCGAGAGCCGCTCCGGTGTCGAACTGGTGGCGATCGGCATCGGCCACGACGTCACCCGGTATTATTCCCGCGCCGTCACGATCACCGATACCGAACACCTGGGCGGGGCGATGATGAACCAGCTCGCGGATCTGTTCGCCCATGCGCCGAGGCCGCTTGCGACGCCGCGCCATTAGGGCCGCGACGGTCGCGTTGGTGTTGGCGGCGGGCGGCGTGGCCGCCGAACCGGTGGCCGTGACCGCGATCGCGGTGCCGATGGACACCGCCGACGCGGCGGCGGCCCGGGCCGGCGAGTTGGCGTTCCTCGGCGGGCTGCGCCTGCGGTCCGGTGACCCTTCGTTCGGCGGACTGTCCGGGTTGTGGGTGGCGCCCGACGGCCGGTCGCTGGTGGCCGTCACCGACCAGGGCGCGTGGGTCACCGCGATGCTGGTGTATGACGAGGCCGGGCGGTTGACCGGCATCGTCGACGCCGACATCACGCCGATGCGGGGGATCGACGATCTGCCGCTGTTGCCGCCGTGGTCCGATGCGGAATCCATCGCGGTGAGCGGTGGCCGCGTGTACGTCAGCTTTGAACGCCAGAACCGGCTGTACCGCTATGGGCCGCCCGAGGCCCCGTGGTCGGTGACGCCGGAATGGCTGCCGTTGCCGGACGTAATCGCCGCCGGCCCCCGCAACGGCGGCCTGGAGGCGATCACCGAACTTGATGACGGGCGGCTGCTGGTGTTCGCCGAGGAAATCGCGCGCGGTGACGGGCTGGCGGCGTGGATTTTGGACGACGGCGCGGCCGACGCGTTGACGCTTGAATCGGACGGCGGATTCCTGCCGACCGGGGCGGCGACGTTGCCCAATGGCGACGTGTTGTTGCTGGAGCGCCGGTTCAGCATTCTGGGTGGCTTTGCGGCCCGGCTCCGGCGTATCCCGCGGGCGGCGATCGACGCCGGGGCGATTCTGGGCGGCGCGGTTGTCGCGACCCTTGCGCCGCCGCTGACGACCGACAATTTCGAGGGCATTGCGCTGGTGCCGCTGACCGACGGCGGCGCGCTGGTCGTGCTGGTGTCGGACGACAATTTCAGTGCGCTGCAACGCACGCTGTTGATGGTGTTCCGGATTGCCGGCTGACGCCGGCCGCGCCGCACGTCAGGCCGTGGCGGCCGACGCCTTTTCAATGCGGTGCTTCAGCCGCCGCGCCCGATCCGACAGAATCCTATCGTCGGCGGCCCGCAGATAAGGGTCGAGGCCGCCTTGCTTTTCCACCGTGCGCAGGGCCGACGAGGTCACCCGCAGACGCACGGTCCGGTCGAGCGCATCGCTTTGCAGCGACACGACATGCAGGTTCGGAAGGAACCGGCGGCGGGTCTTGTTCTGGGCGTGGCTGACGTTGTTGCCGACCAAAACGCCCTTGCCGGTGAGTTCGCAGCGTCTCGACATGTTCTGGTTCCGCGCGTCGTTTGGCTGCGCCGGTATTACCCCGCGCGGCTCCGGGAGGTCAAGCGGCGGCGCCAGCGACCGACGGCGACCGCCGCCCATGCCGCCTCCAGCACGCCGAACGGCCAGGCCCCGGACAGGAAACCATAGGCCGACGCCAGCACGCAGGCCGCTGCGAAGGCGAGGATATACCCGCGACCGCGGTCTTCGAGGGCATAGAAGGCCAGCATCGCACTGACGGCGGCGACGCCGAACCATGTGAGCGCGTCCAACGCCGGGCGCGCCTATTTGGGCGCGAGTTGGTCGGCAACGGTGGCGACGGCGGCGCGAAGCTTGGGGTCGAGACTCTGGAAAATCTCGTGGCCCTTGGCCCAGTGGCCCATCGCCTCGGAGATCAGCGCCGCGCGTTCCGGCGTCGCCGCCGGGGCCTTTGGCCGCGCGCGGGCGGCGGCCGCGGCGGCGGCCGCGGCCGCA
>JAQBXG010000216.1 GCA_027625125.1 Pseudomonadota bacterium | reverse complement strand
GGGGTTGCGCTTTTGCGGAATGATCGACGAGCCGGTGGAATAGGCGTCCGGCAGCGAAACAAAGCCGGTGCGCGGATTGGCCCAGAGCACGATTTCCTCGCCCAGCCGCGAAAGGTGGGTGGCGGCGATCGCCGCCGCGGCGAGAAACTCGGCCGCGAAATCCCGCGCCGAAACGGCATCGAGGGAGTTCGCCATAGGGCGGTCGAAGCCGAGCGCGCGGGCGGTCTGATCGCGGTCGATCGGAAAGCTGGTGCCCGCCAGCGCCGCCGCGCCGAGCGGCGATTCGTTCAGACGCCGGGTGCAATCGGCGAAGCGGCCGCGGTCGCGGTCGAACATCTCGAAATATGCCAGCAGATGGTGGCCGAACGTCACCGGCTGCGCCGGTTGCAGATGGGTGAGGCCGGGCAGGATCGTCTCGGCATGGACCTCGGCGATGTCGACCAACGCCGTCTGGAGCCGTGTGAAAGCGCCATCGAGTTCGGCGATCGCCTCGCGCACCCAAAGCCGCAGGTCGGTCGCGACCTGGTCGTTGCGCGAGCGGGCCGTATGCAGACGACCGGCGGCGTCGCCGATCAGCTCGGCGAGCCGCGCTTCGATATGCATATGGATGTCCTCGAGGGCGGGCGAAAACGCGAATTCGCCGCGCGCCAGCTCGCCCTCGATTTCGTCGAGGCCTTTCAAGATGGCGTTACCGTCGGCCGCGTCGAGGATGCCGGTTGTGACCAGCATGGTACAGTGCGCCCGTGATCCCGCCAGGTCCTGCGCCGCCAGCGCCTTGTCGAAGCCGATGGAGGCGTTGACCTCTTGCATCAGCGCGCCGGGGCCGGACTCGAATCGGCCGCCCCAGAGTGCGTTCTTTGCCGGTACGCCGGATTTCGGAGTGTTGTTCATGCTCTGCTCCGGTCGATGCGGACCCCCGGTTTGACCGTTCGCCGGAGTATGGCCCAAACCCGTTCCAGATTGTTGACCGGCCTTGCGGTCGTGGCGCTGGCAGGCGCCCTGGCGGCCGGATTGCTGTTGCGGCCGGGCGGGACGCCGACGGTCGACAGTGCGTTGGTGGAAAGCGCTTACCCGTTGGTCACCGGGCAGGTCCAGAACTTTCTGCTGGAGTCCAACCCCGAACCCGCGCCGGACATCACGTTTGCCGCCGCCGACGGGTCGGCGCGGACGCTTGGCCACTTTCGCGGCGAATGGGTGCTGCTGAACCTGTGGGCGACCTGGTGCGGTCCCTGTCGACGGGAAATGCCGTCGCTGGACCGGTTGCAGGCATTGATGGCCGGGGAGGTCTTCGAGGTTGTGGCGTTGAGCCAGGACCGCACCGGCATTGACGATGTGGCCGCTTTCTATGCCGAGTTGGGCCTTGAATCGCTGGACCTGTACATCGACGAAACGGCGCGGTCGCAGTACCGGTTCGGCGTCACCGGATTGCCGGCGACGGTGCTGCTGGACCCGTCCGGATATGTCGTCGGCAGGATCGCCGGCCCGGCGGAGTGGGATTCCCCCGAGGCAATCGCTCTGTTCCGCCATTTTCTGACCGGCGGCGGCGCGCCGTAACGATCAGGCCGCGGGCAGCGGCGTCGGCGGGTCGGTGCTGTAATCGTAAAAGCCGCGGCCGGATTTGGCGCCGAGCCATCCCGCCTCGACGTATTTCACCAGGAGCGGACACGGGCGGTACTTGGGATCGGCGAGGGATTCGTACAGGACCTGGAGATTCGACAGGCAGATATCGAGGCCGATGAAGTCGGCGAGTTCAAGAGGTCCCATCGGATGGTTGGCGCCAAGGCGCATCGCCTTGTCGATCGCCTCCACGGTGCCGACGCCCTCGTGCAGCGCATAGATCGCCTCGTTCAGCATCGGCGCCAGGATGCGGTTGACCATGAAGGCCGGGAAGTCCTGTGCGACCGCGGGAGTCTTGCCGAGGCGGGTGACGAAGGCGGTCGCCGTGCGGACCGTATCGGCGGCGGTGGCGACACCGGGAATGACCTCGACCAGCGCCATCATCGGCACCGGATTCATGAAGTGGATGCCGACGAAGCGTTCCGGCTTTTGCACCGCGGCCCCGAGCCGGGTGATTGCGATCGACGACGTGTTGGTGGCGATTACGCAGTCGGGGCGGACGATATAGCAAAGTGCCGCGAAGATGCCGCGCTTGACCTCTTCGTCCTCCAGCGCCGATTCGATGACGAGGTCGACCGGGGCAAGCGACCTTAGATCGCCGGTTGTTTGAATGCGGTCCATCGCCGCCGACGCGTCCGAATCGGAGATTGTGCCGCGCCGCACCTGACGGCCGAGGTTGCGCTCGATTTCCGCCAGCACAGCGGGGAGACGCTCGGCATTCGCATCGTGCAGCAAAACATCGAAGCCGGCGAGCGCCACCACATGGGCGATGCCGCAGCCCATCTGCCCCGCGCCGACGACGCCGACCGTTTTGATATTGGCGATCACCGCCGCATTCTAGCGCCCGCGGCGGGTCAGCGCCTCGTCGATCTGCCGCAGCGCGGCGAACAGGTCTTCGACCCAGACGATGTCGGCGTGTTCGACAATCGGAGCGGCTTCATCGTGGTTGATGGCGACGACGAGGCTGCTGTCGCGCATCCCCGCGAGATGCTGGATGGCGCCGGAGATGCCGATCGCCAGGTAGACGTCCGGCGCGACGACTTTTCCCGATTGGCCGATCTGGAGATCATTGGCGGCGAATCCGGAATCGACCGCGGCGCGGGTGGCCCCGCCCGCGCCGCCGACCCGGGCGGCC
>JAQBXG010000215.1 GCA_027625125.1 Pseudomonadota bacterium | reverse complement strand
CCGCAGCACCGTCAGATCGTCGGCCGTCAGCACCTCCCCGGCGGCGATCGCCCGCGCCGTGCGCACCGCCCGCCGTTGCAGCACCACCGTTTCGGTTTCGTTGTCCATCACGCGCTTTTCCGACGGGCCAAGCGCCGCTTCCAGTTCCCGCGTGCGATCAACCATCTCGCGCCACCCGGCCGGGTCCATCGAAAACTTGTGGTCCGGCCCGTCGCGCCCGGTATCGTCGGTGAAATGCTTTTCGACCACCCGCGCGCCCAACGCCACCGCCCCCAGCACCGTCGCGTGGCCCGGCGTATGGTCCGACAGGCCCAGCACGACATCGGGGTATGCGTCGGCATAGGTCCGCAGAACATTCAGCGCGATGTGGTGAAAGTTCTCGACGCTGGCCGTGTAATTGGTGTTGCACTGCATCAGCACCAATTCGTCGGTGTGCCGCCGGGCCACGTCCATCGCCATCGCGACTTCGTCTATGTCCGACGCCCCGGTGGCGATCAACAGCGGCTTGCCGGACGACGCCAACCTCTCGATGTTTTCGTGCCAGGTGATGTCCCCGGACCCCAGTTTCCACGCACAGACATGCGGCGCCAACCGCTCGACCAGCGCCAGATCATACGGCGCGGTCAGATAGTCGATGCCAGCCTCGGCGCAGGTATCGCGCAGCGTCTCCGTCCATTCGACCGGCAGCGACGCGGCGTCATACACGTCGTACACGCTCTTGTTCCACGAGGCCTGGTGCGATTGCTGGCCGCCCAGCGACCGAAACCCGTGGTCGGACACGATGGTCGCGGCCAGAAAGTTCTGAAACTTCGCCGCGTCGGCGCCCGCGTCGGCCGCGAGCCGGATCAGCTCCTTCGCGCGTTCCAGATCGCCATCATGGTTGGCGGCCACATCGACAATGAAATAGGTCGGATGCTCCAGCCCCACCACGCGCCGCCCGATGGCAAACTCCTTGCTCACAACTTCTCCACCTCCTCCGCAAGCGTCGGCATCGGCCGCCCCAGCGCGCGTTCCAGTTTGCCGACATCCATGCGCAAGTCCTTCGCCCGCGGCGCGCGGCCGGCCCGCATCGTCGATTCGCCGATCGTCGCCGTGTCGGCGGCAACGCCTGCAACGGCGGCGACCGCAAGACCGAATTCGCTCTTCGACATTCCGTCCCGGCTCCCCAGGTTGAATGTACCGGCGATCTCCGCCTCGACGAGTTCGAACACGATCTCCGCCAGCGTCGCCATATGCAGCGGCGAGAACAGCACGTCGCCGAACAATGTCACCGGCTCCGCGGCGCGCAACGAATCCAGCACAAAATCGCTCAGGCTGCGGCGGCCCCGGGTGCGCGACGGGCCAAAGAAGTTCGTGCGCAGCACCAGCGCGCCGGGGGCCGCCAGCGCCGCCGCTTCCCCGGCGAGCTTGCTCCGGCCATAGGCGTTGACCGGCGCTTCCGTCCCCTCGCGATGCGGCCCCGGCCGGTCCGGATACACCTGGTCGGTCGATACGACCACCAACCGGCACCCCGCCGGCATCGCCGCCGCGACATTCGCCGTCGCCTGGCGATTGATCGCGTCGGCCCGCTCCGGCTCCCGCTCGCAGCCATCGACGTCGGCCCACGCCGCGGCATGAACGACGATGTCCGGCGCCGCCTCGGCAATCAGCCGCCGAGCGGCCGCGGCGTCCGAAAGGTCGGCGCGCTTCTGTCCCCGGCGCCGGCCGGCCAGCATCACCGCGCCGCGCCGCGCCGCCGCCGCCGCCAGGTAAGGCCCCAGCAGCCCGGTGCCGCCGGTAATCAGGATCAGGTTCTTGCCCCGCGCCGCCACCGCCGTCCGGCTACCGTGCGGCAGAAAACCCCTGGGCGGCCAGCAACCGGCGCATGCCGTCCACGTCCAGCCAGTCGGGGTTCTTGTCGCTTGCGTACAGGAACCCTTCCGGAACCGGCTTTTCGTCGGGATGGTAGTGTCGTTGTTCGCCGTACAGCAGCGGCCGGATCACATAGCGGTCCGGCAAATCCAGCGCCGAGCGCGCCTCGTCCTCGGTGATCATCGCCTCGTGCAGCTTTTCACCGGGGCGAATGCCGACCACGTGGGTATCCAGTCCCGGCGCCATCGCCGCCGCCAGATCGGTCACCTTCAGGCTCGGGATCTTCGGCACAAAGATTTCGCCGCCCTGGATCATCGGCAAACAGGTCAGCACAAACTCCACCCCCTGCTCCAATGTGATCCAGAACCGCGTCATGCGGTCATCGGTGATCGGCAGACTGGACGCCCCCTCGTCGATCAGCCTTCGAAAGAACGGCACGACGCTGCCGCGCGATCCGATCACGTTGCCGTAACGCACGACGCCGAACTTCGGCCGGTTGGTCGTCCCCACCATCCACTTGGCGGCGACAAAGATCTTGTCCGAAGCCAGCTTGCTGGCCCCGTACAGGTTGATCGGATTGGCGGCCTTGTCGGTGGACAACGCGATAACATGGGACACGCCGGTGCGGATCGCCGCCTTCACGACATTCTGGGCGCCGATCACGTTGGTCTGGATGCACTCGAACGGATTGTATTCGGCGACCGGAATCTGTTTCAGCGCCGCGGCGTGCACGACATAATCGACCTCGCGAAACGCCATTTCCAGCCGATCGATATCGCGCACGTCGCCGATAAAAAAGCGGATGCGGCTTGCATCCTGAAACGCCGGCTTCTGCTGCATTTCCGACTGCTTCAATTCATCGCGCGAAAAGATGATGACCTTGCGCGGCTGGTACCGGATCAACAGCG
>JAQBXG010000007.1 GCA_027625125.1 Pseudomonadota bacterium | reverse complement strand
CTTGGATTCAGTCATGCCCCGTCCTGTACCGCACAATTACCGTCCGGCGCGAGTTCGCGCTTTGGAGTCAAGCGTGACGGAAGCACCGGCCACGGCCCCCTGCGCAGAGCCGCGAAACCCCCGAAGCCGCCCGGCGTCCCGTGCAAAACGGTCGCCGAAACCACCCGGAGCAACCGCAGCATGTACCACATTTTCGCGTCCCAGCGCCAAACCCAATTCGTCGCGGGTCAGCCAGTCGACGGCGGCAAGGCCCCGCGCCTTGCCGGCGAGCTTCGCGCGGCCGTCGTCGGAAGCATCGGCGGCGACGATCCAGACGCCGACCCGGCGCGCGGCCAGCGCCCCGGCCACCGCGTCGAATCCGGACACCACGGCCCCCGCTCGCCGGGCGATGCCGAGAGTGCCGCCGCACAGGCGCAAAAGCGCCATTTCGGTGCGGTCGGCCAGGTCCGGCTCGGCCCGCACGGCCCGGCGGGCGGCGCGGGAAAACAGATTCTTCGCGCCCGCCGTATCGACGGCGGCGCGCTCGGCAGTGACCCACAGGCCGCGACCGGGCAGCTTGCCCGCCACGTCCGGGACCACGACGCCGTCGGGATCGACGACAAACCGGACCAGCGCCGCGGCATCGACGGAGTCACCGGTCACCAGACAACGCCGCGCGCCCACTGGTGCGGTACGGGACGCCGGTGCGGTCCGGGCGGTCAGTCGCCGGCGGCCGGCGCTGCTTCGGCCGACGCGTCGTCGGAAGACTCGGCCGCCGCCGGGGCTTCGTCGCCCTCGAACCAGTGGGCGCGGGCGGCCATGATGATCGCGTCCGCTTCCTCGGCGGTGAATCCGGCGTCGGGCAGCATTTCCAGAAACTCGTCGGAGGCCAGGTCGGCGAGATCATCCAGGACCTTGACCCCGCCCTCCCCCAGCACGACCAGCATCGCCGGCGTCAGCCCCGGGATCGCCGCGACATCGTCGGCGACGCCCAGCTCCTTGCGTTTTTCGTCCAGCGCCGCATCACGGGCTTCGAGAAACGCATTGGCGCGGCGGTGCAATTCCGCCACCACGTCCGCGTCGAATCCTTCGATGTCCGCGAGTTCTTCCTCGGGCACGAACGCGACATCCTCGATCGTCGAGAACCCTTCGGTAACCAGCAACTGGGCCAGGAACTCGTCCACATCGAGCGAGTCGACGAACAACGCCGTGCGCTGGCGGAACTCCTCCTGCCGGCGCTCGGACTCCTCTGCCTCAGTCAGAATATCGATGTCCCAGCCGGTCAGCTGTGACGCCAGCCGCACGTTCTGGCCGCGGCGGCCGATGGCGAGGCTGAGCTGGTCGTCGGGCACCACGACCTCGATCCGCTGGGTTTCCTCGTCCAGCACGACCTTCGCCACTTCGGCCGGAGCCAGGGCGTTGACGATGAACGTCGCCGAATCCGGCGACCACTGGATGATGTCGATCTTTTCGCCTTGCAGTTCATTGACCACCGCCTGCACGCGGCTGCCGCGCATACCGACACAGGCGCCGACCGGATCGATGCTGGTGTCGTTCGACAGCACGGCGATTTTCGCGCGGCTGCCCGGATCGCGGGCGACGGCGCGAATTTCGATAATGCCGTCGTACAGTTCGGGCACCTCCTGGCGAAACAGCTGGATCATAAACTGCGGGTGGGTGCGCGACAGAAAGATTTGCGGCCCGCGCGGCTCGCGGCGGACGTCATAGATGTAGCCGCGAATGCGGTCGCCCTGGCGGAACGTTTCCCGCGGCAGCAAATCATCGCGGCGCACGATCGCCTCGGCGCGGCTGAGGTCGACGACGACGTTGCCGTAATCGACCCGCTTCACCAGGCCGTTCGCGACCTCGCCAATGCGGTCCTTGTATTCCTCGTACTGGCGCTCGCGTTCGGCATCGCGGACCTTTTGCACGATGACCTGTTTCGCGGTCTGGGCGGCGATGCGGCCATAATCGACCGGCGGCAGCGGCTCGGCCAGAACGTCGCCGATCCGTGCGTCGGGATTGTGGCCGCGCGCCTCCTCGACACTGATCTGGGTCGATTCGTTCTCGATGTCGTCCACGACTTCGAGGCAACGGAAGATGCGGATATCGCCGGTCTTGGCGTTGATTTCGGCGCGGATGTCGTTTTCGTGGCCGTATTTCGAACGCGCGGCTTTCTGAATCGCTTCTTCCATCGCCTCGATGACCGTTTCGCGCTCGATACTTTTCTCGCGGGCGACGGCATCGGCAATTTGCAGCAATTCAAGCCGGTTCCAGCTTGTCGCGCCTTCGGGTTCCGTTTCCATTTCCTCGGTTCCTATTTCGTTGTCGCAAGAGGTCGCCGTTGCAGCAAATCGGACGGCAGCGCCAGCTTTGCGGTGGCGATCAGATCGAACGGGATCGCAACCAGTTCGCCGGGCTGTTCGCCCTCGCCCGCCAAACGCATCGTCACCATGCCGTCCTCGAATCCTTCCAGTCTGCCGCGAAACCGGCGGCGGCCGTCGACCAGGTCGCGGGTCTCGATCTTCGCCTCGCGACCGCGAAACCGTTCGAAATCCGCCTGCTTGACCAGCGGCCGATCGACCCCCGGCGAACTGACCTCCAGCAGATAGCCGCCGGCGACCGGGTCGGCCACATCAAGCGCCGCCGACACCTGGCGGCTCACCGCGGCGCAGTCCGCCACCGTCATCGCCGCGCCGGAGGCTGGCTCCGCGAGGACCTGCAGCGTCGGCGGTTGCCCCGGCAACAGACGCACCAGGACCACTTCGTACCCCAGCGCCGCCAGTTGCGGGGCAATCCGGCGTTCGATCTCCTGCGGGCTGGCCGTGACACTGCTCCCTGGTTGCCGGAACCGCCGACGGCCGCCAGATACAAAAAAGTGGGCCGCCGGCCCACCGTTCTCTTTGATGCCGCCCTGTACTTGAGCGAACCGGAGTAGTTCTCGATATAGGAGGGAAGCGCCCCGGCCGCAACCTTTATTCGGTGCCGCGGGGAAGACGGCGAAAGGCAAAGTAGACCGGGCGGTCGCCCCCGGCGACGGCGGCGGCCTCGTAGCGCGTCTCCGGCCAGTCCGGCGGGCGGCGGCGCCAGTCGTCGGCGGTCTCGGCCGGCCACGCAAATGCTTCGTGGGCCAGCACGAGCGCGAGGGTCCAGCGCGCGTAGGGGCTGTGGTCGGTCGCGAAGCGGAATTCGGCGTCGTCGGCGAGCACCCGCGCCAGCGCGTCCAGCGCCGCCGGTTGCACGAACCTGCGCTTGTGGTGCCGCCGCTTCGGCCACGGATCGGGAAACAGCAGAAACACCCGGCCGATACAGGCGTCGGGCAGGGCGGCGAGCAGAAGCGTCGCCTCGACATCGGCGATTCGCACGTTTTCGAGGCGGCGTTCGTCGATATGGCGGACAAGGCTGGCGATGCCGTTGGTGAACAGATCGCAGCCGAGGAACCCGGTTTCCGGGTGAAGTTCGGCCTGCCGGGCCAAATGCTCGCCGCCGCCGAAACCGATTTCAAGGCAGAGATCGCGCAGGTCAGGCGGAAACAACGCGTTGGGCCGCATCATCCCTTGTTCGGGGACCGCAATGCGGAGCGCCGGCAGACGCTCGGCAAGTAGGCGGCGGCGGCCGGGGCGAAGCGGGCGGCCCTGGCGGCGCCCATGGAAGCCCGGCGTGGGAACGTCAGGCGAGCGCGCGCTTGAGTTCGTCAACGAGGGAGGTTCGCTCCCAGGAGAACCCTCCGTCCGAGTCGGTAGTGCGCCCGAAATGCCCATAGGCCGCGGTTCGCGCATAGATCGGGCGGCTGAGTTTCAGATGCTCGCGAATACCGCGCGGGCTGAGGTCCATCACCTTTTGCAGGACGGCGCCGAGGCCGCCTTCGTCAACCTGGCCGGTGCCGTGCAGATCGACGTAGACCGACAGGGGCTTCGACACGCCGATGGCATAGGCAAGTTGCAACGTGCATTTCCGCGCGAGGCCTGCGGCGACGACGTTCTTGGCCAGATAGCGGGCCGCATAGGCGGCCGAACGATCGACCTTTGTCGGATCTTTGCCGGAAAATGCGCCGCCGCCGTGGGGCGCCGAGCCGCCGTAGGTATCGACGATGATCTTGCGGCCGGTCAGCCCGGAGTCGCCGTCCGGGCCGCCGATGACGAAGCGGCCGGTGGGGTTTACGTAGAAATCGTCCTCGGGGCACATCCACCCGTCGGGCAGAACGTTTTCGACATGGGGCCGGACGATTTCGCGCACCGCGTCCTGGTCCACTTCGTCACTGTGCTGACTGGAGACTACGACGCAGGTGGCGCCGACCGGATGGCCATCGACGTAGCGAAGCGTGACCTGGCTCTTGGAATCGGGGCCGAGCATCGGTTCGGCGCCGGAATGCCGCGCTTCGGCCAACGAACGGAGAATCTGGTGCGCGTAGTGAATCGGCGCCGGCATCAGCACGTCGGTTTCATCACAGGCGTAGCCGAACATGATGCCCTGGTCGCCGGCGCCCTCATCCTTGTTGCCGGCGGCGTCCACGCCCTGGGCGATATCCGCCGACTGCTGATGCACATAGTCGTCGACGCGCGCGCGCTCCCAGTGAAAGCCGTCCTGTTCGTAGCCGATCTCGCGAACGGCATGGCGAACGATCTCCTCGCGCACCGACTTGCTGACGCTGTCCGGGCCGCGCACTTCCCCGGCGATGACGATCTGGTTGGTGGTGGTCAGGGTTTCGACCGCGACCCGTGAATGGGGGTCGGCGGTCAGATAGGCGTCGACGATGGCATCGGAAATGCGGTCACAGACCTTGTCCGGATGGCCTTCGGAAACGGACTCACTGGTAAAGACGTAATCGGAAATCGCCAACGGACCCTCCCGGCGCAAGGAATTGGGGAACGGACCGGCACGCCGGACCGTCGGCGGTTGTGGCAAGTAATGTCGGGACGGTCAAGGGCGACCGGCGGCCACCGAGGGGTCCGCCGGATTGCGGACGGCCTAGGACTCCTGGTCCATGTTACCGAGCGATTTGGTCAGGTCGAACACCCGGCGGCGCACGGCGGGGTCGGTGATCCGGTAATACGCCCGCACGAGTTCAAGGGTTTCCCGGCGGGCCAGCTGGTCCTGTTCAAACGGCTGCTGCTGACCTTCGGACAGGCCCAGCGCCAGATTTCCGGTGGCGGTGGGCATCTCATCGTAAAAGAACGTCACCGGCACGTCGAGAACCTGGGCGAACTGATACAGCCGACTGGCGCCGATGCGATTGGAGCCGCGCTCGTACTTCTGGATTTGCTGAAACGTCAGGTCCACCGACTTCGCCAGCTTTTCCTGGCTCATGCCCAGCAACGTGCGGCGCATGCGCACCCGGCTGCCGACGTGGGCGTCGATGGGGTTCGGCCCGCCCTTTCCTTTCCTCTTTTTTGTCTCCACCGGTCCACTCTTCGGCGCGCTCTGCATTCCTGGCACCTGTACTGGGGATCGCGGTCCCGCCCGCCACGTTCGCCGAGAGGATCCCTTTGTGTTCAATCGGGGCGCGCACGCCGCCCCTGCATACCTTCGTATTCATGTAGAACTGCACCCCCCGCACGGTCAACAAATAAAACGATAATTTGCATATGGTATTGTGAACAACATGTAACGAAACGAACAAGAAATTCTCCGGTAACGAACAATTTTCTATCGCCGATTGAGCCGGCGTCGCGCCACAAACAACCATGCCGACGCGGCCAGCAGCATTGCCGCCGGCACCCGGAACCCGAATCGCGCGTAGACCGTTGCCGGCGCGGCAACCGGGAGCGGCGCATCCAGCACCCCGGCCTGCCCCAGCGCCAGCCTCCCCGTCACCCGCCCGAACGGGTCGATCACCGCCGAGATGCCGGTATTGGCCACCCGCACCAGCGGCAGCCCCTGTTCGACGGCGCGCAGACGCGCCATTTCAAAGTGCTGGTACGGCCCCGCGGACCGCCCGTACCAGCCGTCGTTGGTCGCGTTCAGCAGCCACGCTGGGCGCGCGCCGGGCGCGACGACGCCGCCCGGAAAGATCGCCTCGTAGCAAATGAGCGGCGACACAGGCGGCAGCCCCGGAATCGCGAGAGTGCGCGGACCCGGCCCGGCGGAGTAGTCGAGGGAGCCGGGCACGATCGTGGCCAGACCGACGGTTCCGAGAATGCCGCGCGCCGGTACGTATTCGCCGAACGGCACCAGATGGGCCTTGTCATAGGTGGCGGTGACCGCGCCGCCCGCACCGATGACGCGGATGCTGTTCCAGATGCGGGCGATATCGCCGTTCGCATCCACGTCGGCGCGCGGGGCGCCGGTCAGCAGCGCCCCCCCGGCGGGTACGATCGCGGCCAGCCGCGCCAGCGCCCCCGGCTGCTGGTCAAGAAAGTACGTCGCCGCCGTCTCGGCCCACAGGATATGGGTCACCGCCCCCGGCGCCTGCGACAACGCCAGCAGCGACCGAAGGTTCGCTTCGCGCTGGTCCGGATCCCATTTGCCGTCCTGGGCGATATTGCCCTGGACCAGCCGCAGCATCGCCCCCGGCACGGTGTCGCGCGGCGCGTCCTGCAATCTCGTCCAGCCGGCGAAGGCCAGGACCGCAATCAGCAGAGACGACGCCACCGGCGCCCACACCGCGCGCGGGTGCCGCGCGGACGCAATCGGCTCCGCCAACGCCGCCGGCGATGCCGCCGCTGCGACGACCATCAGGCTCAGTCCGTAGACGCCGATAACCGACGACGCCTGCAGCAGCGGCAGCGACCAGGCGAAGGTGTACCCGACGAGATTCCAGGGAAACCCGGTGAACCAGTGTCCACGCGCGGCCTCGGCTACGGTCCACCCGACGGCCAGGGCGACGACGCGCATTGGCCCCGGCATCCACATCGCCCGCGCCAGCGCCGCCCCGGCAGCGGAAGAGATCGCGAGGACCGCGGGTAGGCCCAGAACCGCGAACGGCACCAGCCAGCCAAAGCGGGCCGCGTCGATGAGGAGCGCGTTCGAAATCCAGTACAGGCCGGCGACAAGGAAGCCGAAACCGAACCACCATCCGTCCCGCGCCGCGCCGCGCAAGCCGCCGCACCCGTCCAGCAGCCAGACCAGTCCGGAAAACGAGATCAGCAAGAGCGGCGAAACCGAAAACGGCGGCATCGCCCCGGCGGCGATCGCCCCCAGCAGCCAGGCCAGCGCCCAACGGCGCCATCCGTCCGCCTGCGCGACGCGGGCGGCGACGGCCCGCATCAGGGGTCCGTCGGACCGGTTTCCAGCGCCGCGGCGGGGGATCGCCTGACCCGCACCCGCTTGACGCGCCGCGGGTCGGATTCCAGGACTTCGAATTCCACCCCGGCCGGATGGGTCAGAATCTCGCCGCGCATCGGCACCCGCCCGACCATCGAAAAGATCAGGCCGCCCACCGACTCGATATCCTCCTCGCGATCGCCGGAAACGAGATCGACGCCGAGGCGGACCGCAAGCTCGTCGACCGGCGCGCGTCCGTCGGCCAGCAGGGCGCCGTCCGGGCGCTCGGTGAACATCGGCCCCGGCGCGCGTTCATGTTCGTCCTCGATCTCACCGACAATTTCCTCGACCAGGTCTTCGATCGTCACCAAACCGTCGGTGCCGCCGTATTCGTCCACCACCGCGGCCATATGGGTGCGTTGCATCCGCATTTGCAGCAAAAGATCCACGACGCGCATCGACGGCGGGACAAACAGCAACTGGCGCAGGTGGTCGCGCAGACGAAACTCTTTTTCACCGCGCCAGAATTGCAGCGTGTCCTTGACGTGGACAAAGCCGGAAAGATGATCGAGCGTTTCGACGTAAACGGGAACGCGGCTGTGGAACCCGTCGCGGAACACGTCGATCAACGCCGCGAGTCCGGTTTCGATTTCCACCGCGATAATATCCGCACGCGGCACCATCACGTTGCCGACTCGCGTGTCGCCAACTCGCAGCACGTTCAGCAGCATCAGCCGTTCGACCGGCGTGATATCGGCGGTGGATTCGTTCTCGGCTCCCAGCGCATCGGCGAGCACGTCCCGGTCGCCGGACTCGCTTTGCCGCTGCCGGCCTAGCCTGCGAAACCAGTCGCCGACGATCTGCGCTACCGATTCCGGGCCGCCCGCCGGATCGTCGGCATCTTCCTCGCGGGCGGAATTGCGGTTCATCTCTTCGTTGACGCCGGTTTCTTGGCCGGTCCTTTCTTCGCGGTCTTTTTTCGCAGCGGCTTTTTCCGCGCCGACGTCTTCGGCGCTGACTTTTTTGTCGGCGCGGACCGATCCGGCGCATAGGGATCGGCGATACCGAGTTCGCGCAGCACCGCGGCCTCCAACGCCTCCATTTTCGCCGCGTCGTCGTCGATTTCGTGGTCGAAGCGGCACAGGTGGAGAACGCCGTGGATCAGGATATGGGCGAGGTGGTCCGGAAGCGGTATCGACGCGGCCTCGGACTCCCGCACCATGGTTTCATAGGCGATCACGATGTCGCCGAGCACCCGCGGTCTGCCGCCGATCTCATACGCGCCTTCGTCTTCGTCGAGCGGCTCGCCGGGAAACGACAGCACGTTGGTGGGCTTGTCGATGTTGCGGTATTCCTGATTCAGGATTTTCAGCTCGCGGTCGTCCGACAACACGACGCATACCTCGCAGGCGCCGTGGACTCGGTTCGCAGCCTCGACGGCGGCGCGCACGGTTCGCGTCACCAATTGGGACAGGTCGTCGATCGCCACCATCCACTGGTCGTTGGGGGCGACGAGTTCGACGCGAATACGACTAGCCATCTCCGGACTCTCCGATCCCCGTATTCCCGCTGATTTCGTTGCGGTCGCGCGCTGCATAGGCGCGCACGATCCGGGTTACCATCGGATGGCGAAGCACGTCACCGTCGCCGAATCGCACAAACGCCGCACCCTCCATCCCTTCCAGAATCTGCACCGCTTCGGTCAGGCCGGATTGCACGCCTTTCGGCAGATCAATCTGCGACAGGTCGCCGGTGACGACCATGCGCGCCTGTTCGCCCATGCGGGTCAGCAGCATTTTCATTTGCACGCGTGTCGTGTTTTGCGCTTCGTCCAGAATCACGAACGCGTTGGACAGCGTGCGCCCCCGCATGAATGCGAGTGGGGCGATTTCGATTTCGCCCGATTCCAGCGACTTCGCGACCCGTTCCGCCGGCAGGACGTGGTAGAGCGCGTCATACAGCGGTCGCAAATAGGGATCGACCTTTTCCCGCATGTCGCCGGGCAGAAACCCGAGGCGCTCTCCGGCCTCGACCGCCGGACGCGACAGGATAATCCGCTCCACGACGCCGTTCAGCAGCATCGAGACGCCCATCGCGACGGCCAGGTAGCTTTTTCCGGTGCCCGCCGGCCCCAGACTGAACACCAGATCGCATTCGCGCATGGCGCGGAGGTATTCGGCCTGCATCGGCGAGCGCGCAATCACCGTGCGGCGTCGCGTGTGGATCACCGGCGCGCTGCTTTCGACCGGAGCTGCCGATGAGTCTTCGGTCACCGTCGACTCGGCGGTGCGAATTGCGCCGGCGACCGCAACTTCGTCGAGGTCCTGCCCCCGGCGCACCTGATCATAAAGATCGTCCAGCACCGCCTTTGCCACCCGTTGCGACCAGGCCTTGCCCGAAATCGAAACCTGGTTGCCCCGCGACGACACCGAGACGCCGAGGTCCTTTTCGATTCGCACGAGGTTGCGGTCGTGTTCGCCGAACAGCGCGCCCAGCAGGCGGTTGTCGTCGTACCTCACGACCATCGGCTGCAGCAAGCCGCCCAAGTCCGGCGCGGTCAAGCGGGCAAGGTCCAGGTCACGCCGCATCCGCCGGGACGCGCGCCACCCTTCCGGAAAGGCTGTTGGCGGTCGCGGCGGCAAATGCCACCGGCACCAGCTCACCGAGCAACGAATCCGGCGCATCGACATGCACCGCCTGCATCCACGGACTGCGACCGGTCAGTTGTCCGTTCCGACGGCCGCGCCGCTCCAGCAGCACCGCCGCGGTGCGCCCGATCATCGCCCGGTTGAATGTTCCCGCCTGTCCTTCGAGCAACGCCTGCAGCTCGGCGAGCCGCGCCACGGCCACTTCTGTTGCGACCGTGGGCAATTCCGCCGCCGGCGTTCCGGGTCGGGGCGAATAACGGAAGGAATATGCGCTGGCGTAGCCGATGTCTTCGACCAGCCGCAGGGTATCGCGGAAATCGGCGTCCGTTTCACCGGGAAACCCGACGATAAAATCGCCGGAGATGGCGATGTCGGGGCGCGCCTCCCGCACTGTGCCGACAACGCGGCGATAGTCGTCGGCCGTATGGCGGCGGTTCATCGCCGCCAGCACCCGGTCCGAACCGGATTGCGCCGGCAGGTGCAGGAACGGCATCAGCTTTGGCAGTTCGCGGTGCGCCGCGGCGAGTTCCGCATCCATGTCGAGCGGGTGCGACGTCGTATATCGCAGACGCTCGATGCCCGGCAGTTGCGACAAACGGGATAACAGACCCGCCAGCGATTCACGGCCGCCGTCCGGCAATGCGCCGTGGTAGGCGTTGACGTTCTGGCCGAGCAGCGTCAGCTCCCGCGCGCCGAGTTGGGCCAGGCGCGCCGCCTCGTCGACGACCTGCGCGACCGGCCGCGAAGCTTCGGCGCCGCGGGTATACGGGACGACACAGAACGTGCAGAACTTGTCGCAGCCTTCCTGCACCGTCAGATACGCCGACGGTCCGGAGCGGAATGGCGCCGGCAGCCGGTCGAACTTCGGCACGGCCGGAAATTCGGTGGCGACGGTGGGTCCGGCGTCCAGGCCATCGAGCAATTCGCCAAGGCGGTCATAGGATTGCGGACCGACGACGAGATCGACGAACGGCGCGCGGCGACGCATCTCTTCGCCTTCGGCCTGCGCCACGCATCCGGCGACGGCGATGCGCGTGTCACGGCCGCGGCGGCGGCGCGCGGGCGCAAGCGCCCGCATCCGGCCGAGTTCGGAATAGACCTTTTCCGCCGCCTTTTCCCGGATGTGGCAGGTGTTCAGCAGAACCAGATCCGCGTCTTCGGCGGCGGCGGTGGCGGTATAGCCGCGGGACGCCAGAACATCCGCCATGCGGGCGGAATCATAGGCGTTCATCTGGCAACCGTAGGTCTTGAGGTACAGCGTCTTGGTCAAATTTGACCCGGTTCCTCCCCGGAGCGCCCCGCCCGTCGCGATCTACGGAGCCAGCGGACGGTAGCACCTGCCGGAGGCGAGTCAAGAATGGCGGACGGCCGGGCGGCCAGAAAGGGCGTCGGCGTGGCTCATGACAATCTGCTGCCGGCAGTGGGCGGCCAGCTCCTTGCGCGAGGCGAAGCCGTCGATCCGCACCGCCGGGTGCAACGTGACGGCCACACGCACTTCGCCCTGGCCCAGCAGCCGCCAGAAATGGCGGCCGAGGGGCATGCGTCCGTACCAAGCGACCTGGTGGCGGGCGCGGCGGCCCAGCGGCAGGTGGTTCAGATGGGTGTAGGCGATGCTGACCGGCTGCACCAACGGCGGCGGGCCGCCGTCACTGCCCTCCGCCGCCGCGAACAGCGCGCTTTTGAACGGCAGGATATGGTTGCCGTCGGCGGACGTGCCTTCGCCGAACAGCACCAGATTATCGCCGGTCGCCAGGCGGCGGCGGACCATCGACAGGCTGTTGCCGGCCTGGCCGGGACGGCGCACGACAAACACCGAACGTTGCAGTTTCGCGAGGATGCTGACGCCGGGCCAATGGGCGATTTCCGATTTGGCGATGAAGCTGACCGGCGCCAGGGTCGAGAGCACGACGATATCGAGCCACGACGAGTGATTCGCCACGAACAACACCGGCCGCGGCTGCGCGACGGCCCCGTCGATGGCGATGGCGAGGTGAAGCACCCGCGCGACGCCGCGATGATACAGCACCGGAATCCGCCGCGCCGCCGGCAGCCGCAGCACCAGCGCGGCGGCCTGAATCGGCAGCAACGCCAGGGTCCACAACACCAGCAGGGTCGCCCGGACGATTCGAAGCGGAGTCAGCACAATGGCGGCGCCGTCGCGGCCATCAGGGTTCGTCGTCGCCGCCGGCCCCGGATTCCAACGGAATTCCGTACAGTTCCAGCCGATGGTCGGCGAGGCGGTAGCCGAGGCGGCGGGCGATCTCGCGCTGCAGTTCCTCGATCTTGTCGTTCTGGAATTCGATCACCCGGCCGGTGCGGAGATCGATCAGGTGATCGTGGTGTTCCTCCGGCACCATTTCATAGCGGGCGCGCCCGTCGCCGAAGTCATGGCGTTCGAGGATGCCGGCGTCGTCGAACAGGCGCACGGTGCGGTAAACAGTGGCGATGCTGATGCGGGAGTCGATCGCGACCGCCCGCCTGTGTAGTTCCTCGACATCCGGGTGATCGTCGGCGACCGAAAGCAATTGCGCAATCACCCGGCGCGGGCCGGTCATACGAATCCCATGCTCGGCGCACAGCCGCTCCAGCCGGTCCGAACCGTCCGACGCCCCGCTTTCCCTGTCGGTCGCCACCTGGTCCGCCGGCGACCTAGCGGTTCAAACCAAACACTTGAGTCCGGCAATGCCTGCGGCCGCACGGCATAACGTCTTCAAGCGTTGCGATGATTTGATCCATCATTAGACGAGGTCGTGGCACGAAGCGCTGAATCGTATCACTGGCGCCTGCCTCCGGATTTCGCCCGGCCCGCCTTCCTGCCCTTGCGGACGGTGCCGAGGCCGATCTTCTTGGCCAGCGCGCTGCGCTGGCGGGCGTAATTCGGCGCCACCATCGGATAGTCGCCGGGCAGGCCCCACCGCTCGCGGTACGCGTCCGGCGTCAGTCCATATCGGGTCATCAGGTGGCGCTTCAGCATCTTCAGTTTCCGGCCGTCCTCCAGGCACACGATGTAATCCGGCGTCACCGACTTCTTGATTGGCACCGCCGGCGCCGGCGGCGGTGCCGCGGCCCCGCCGCCATCGACATTGGCCAGCGCCGCGTACACCTGGCGGATCAGCTGCGGCAGATCGGTGACCGCTACGGTGTTGTTGGCGACATGGGCGGAAACGATATCCGCCGTGAATCCCAACAATTCTGCGTCTCTGATGTGTTGCGTCATTGGCAGCTTCACCACGACTACTAAGATACAAGCCCGTGCCGTCACTATATTTGCGACTGTCAGCCGGTGCAACTGCGTTATTACTTCGCTGGAATAGTTGTTTTCTGCCGCTTGATTTCATCCGCTCTTCTTTTGCTTTGTGACGTGTGGCGCGCGGATGTACAGCGGCTGTGGTGGTCCGGGATCGCGCCAGCCGGGCGACGCCATTGCCGCTGCCGCCAGCGCCGCCACATCGGCCGCGTCGGGGTGCGCCGGGTGCTCCACCGACTGCAACGCCGGGTGCGCGGCCAGCACCGAACCAGCCCCGGTTCCAAGGACGATCGCGCCCACCGGCGCGCGAACATCGGCAGCGGCGACAAGTTCCGGCTGCCCCAGCGGGACAACGCCCGGGCCGAACACCTGGACATAGACCTCGCCCCGGCGAGCGTCGGCGGTAGCCAGCATCGGGTCCGCCGGACCCACCGCGCCCGAGCGCACCGCGCCGGCCGCCAGAGCATGCAGCGACGAGAACCCGGCCACTGGAATGCGGCGCACCAGGGCGATGCCCCGCGCCGCCGCCAGGCCCGCGCGCATGCCGGTGAAGGTGCCGGGACCGACGGTGACGCCGAGGCCGGCGATGCCGTCCCACGCGAGACCGGAATCGGATAACGTTGCGGCGACCATCGGCAGCAACGCCTCCGCATGGCCGCGGTGGAGGACGGTGGCGCGATGCGCGGCGACGACCCCATCGACGATGACGGCCACCGAACAGGCGGCGAAGCAGGTGTCGAAGGCGAGCAGATTCAACGATGTGTTCCCGATGCCGCCGTCGCCGAGTGGTGTACACTTGCGCCCACAATGGCACAGCCCGCAAGCGCCGCCCGACGTTTGATGCTGGCAGCGGCGGTCGTAGCCGCGACCGCCGCGGCTTCGTCCGCCGTTGCCCAGGACCTGTTGAACGGCGCGGTCGTTTTCGTATACCACCGCTTTGGCGAAGACGACGTGCCGTCGACCAACATTCGCGTCGCCCAGTTCGAGGCGCACCTGCGGGAGTTGCAGACCGGCGGATATACCGTGCTGCCGCTGGCGGAGGTCGCGGCGGCGCTTCGCGAGCGACGCAGGCTGCCGGACCGCACGGTGGCGATCACCGTCGACGACGCGTACCTGAGCGTCTACACGACGGCGTGGCCGATGCTGCGGGCGGCGGGGTTCCCATTTACCGTGTTCGTCGCCACCGATCTGCTGGATGGAGGCGGCGGCGGCCGCTACATGAACTGGGACCAGATTCGCGAGCTGCGCGATGCCGGGGTGACGATTGGCGCCCACAGCGCCGCGCACGGACATTTTCCGGAGATGACCGCCGACGACATCCGCGCGGACCTGGAGCGGTCAGCCGCCGCGTTCCGGCGCGAATTGGGCGAGGTGCCGAATCTGTTCGCCTATCCATACGGCGAAATGAGCCTGGCGGCGCGGGAACTGCTGGAGGAGGGCGGGTTCGCGATGGCATTCGGCCAGCACTCCGGAGCGGCCGAAGACGGACTGGACCCGCTGTTCCAGCCGCGCTTTGCACTGAACGAGTCCTATGGCGCGCAGCAGCGATTTGTCCTGGCCGCCAACGCGCTGCCGCTGGGGGCGCGGGACATTGTGCCGGCCGACCCGGTGCTGAGCCAGAATCCGCCGTCGTTCGGATTCACGGTGGCCGACGGCGTCGAGCCGCTGGATTCGCTGAACTGTTTCGCCAGCCACGAGGCAAGCCCGGCGCGGCTGGAACGGTTGGGCGAGCGGCGATTCGAGGTGCGGCTGTCGTCGCCGTTTCCGCCCGGTCGGGGGCGGTTCAACTGCACCGTGCGCGCCGACGCCGAACGCTGGCGCTGGTTCGGCATGCAATTCGTCGCGCCGCGGCCCTAGGCGCGCCGCGACGCCGGCTAAAAGCGCAGGATCGGAATGGCCCCGTGCAGGTCGCGAAGCCGGGCGTTGTCGTAGGAGACAAGACCGTTCCGCTCGATGATCGTGCGGACGGCGGTGACGTATTCGCCCCGCGTTTTGGAGTAGTACAGCAGCGTGTTCGCCAGTGCGAACGGATCGAGATCGCCGACCTGGTCCCGCATCATCTTGCGCCGATTGCGGAAACTCGCATACGCGAAGTGGGTGTTCAGGTTCAGCAGGTACCCGGACACCGAAGCCGGAAGACCGTCGAAAGACCGCACATAGTGACGGTCGGTTTCGGTCGCATCGGCGGGGGCCAGGCCCTGGGACGGCTCATAGGTCCACTGGCCGAACACCGCGTTCGCCTCCTGGGCGAATCGGGATGTGCCCCAGCCAGACTCAACAGCCGCCTGCGCCAACGCCAGCGACGGCGGCACGATATCGACGCGGCGCTTGAGTTCGTCTAAATCGCCCGGCTCGGTGGCGTATTGTTCCGCCAGCTGTGCCAACCATAGTTCCTGCACCCGTGACCGCCCGCCCGCCGGCAACGCCGTCAGCGCGAACAGGCGCTCACGCTCCAGCAGGATTTCCTCGTTGGCCTGCAACAGCAGCGGCAGCATCGCCTGGACAAACAACGCCTTGCGCTGCTCTGCGGAGGCAAGCTCGGTCAGGTCGCCGGGAAGATTGGCAAGAATCATCCGCGGCACGTCGCCGAAACCTTCGCGGACGGCGTGCAGGTGATAATCCATTTCGAAGAACCGCCGCGTCAGGTCGGCGGCGTCCGCCACCTGGATGCCGCCCGTCGGCCATGCAAATCCCGGCGTGCTTCGACCGCCGCTGACCGCGTCCGTAACCGCATTGGCCACGACGGAGCCGCCCGTCAGAATGCTCAGCAGTACGGTGGCACCCAGTACGGCGCCGCCGCGCATATTCAGCGATTTCAAGCCCAGCCCCTCAGTTCCCGGTTGTCCGCGAAACCTCGGGCATTTGCCGGCCTTTCGTTGAAGGCCACCCGGGTCTCTTCTTTGTTCCGAACGCGGAGCCTCTCTCCCAAGAGGCGCGCCACCCGCAGTCGGTATCCCGGTTCTAGCATCGCATCCGACCGATGTCCATCGCCGGAAGCACCGTCGCGGCCGGTTTGGCGCGCGCCGTGACTCCCGAGTCACACAGGCTCAGCTCAGGCGGTCCACTTCCTTGTCGGTCAGATCGCCGGGCACGACGGTGACCGGAATTCGCATCGCCCCGGACATCGATCCGGCGAGCGCCGAAACCAATGGACCCGGCCCCTCGTTGCCCGGCGCGGCGGCCAGCACCAACACGCTGATGCCCGGCTCGGCCTCGATCTGCGCCAGGACTTCGTCCTGCAGGCTGCCTTCGCGAATCGTCACCGCCGGGAACAGCCCGGCCCAGTCGTTGATCTCCGAGGCAAGGTTCTGCAGCAGCTCCTCGGCTTCGGCCAATGCCTCTTCGCGCATGCGTTCCTCGACCGAGATCCAGTGCGTGTGTTCCGCTTTGGGATCGACGACCCGCAACAACAACAGGCTGCCGCCGGTGCTTTGGGCGCGGCGTCCGGCGTAGCGGATCGCCACCTTGCATTCCGGCGTGTCGTCGACGACGACCAGAAACTTGCGTTTGGATCGCGCCTCCAGCGCCGCATCGGCGCTTTCGGGCGCGGCGCCCACCTCTTCCGCATTCATTGCCGGATTCCTTCCCGCCCCGTGGCGCGCCGCTCCATCCTGCCACATTTCGCGGCACGGCGAAGGACGCTAGCGGCCACCGCCCAACAGGTTCTGGAGACCCCGGCCCAGGCCCTCGATTGCGCGCTCTACGTCTCGGGCGCCGGGCAGGGCCGGAAGCGGCGGCGGTTCTTCGCCTGCCGGAGGCGCGCCGTCGCCCGCCTCGGCGGCCGCGGCCAGATCGATGCACGCGTTGTCCGAATTGCCGAGGTCGCCCAGACCGGCGATCGCTGCAGGCGGAAACACGAACACCCCCAGCACCCCGGCGATGCGGCGGGCCACCGCGACCGGGTCCGGGGCAAACGTCGGATTCGCCAGCGTGCCGCCGATCAACACCGGCGTCGACAGGCTGAGGGTCGCGACCTTTGCTTCGGGCGTCACGACCAGGTCCAGCGTCTCGGTGCGGAGGTCGATTGTGCCGTGACCGGCGACCGTGGCGGCGAGGGAATCGAACAGCAGCACCTGGCTTTCGGCGACGCCGGCGGTGATGTCGAACGCCGCTGCGGCGCAGTTGACGACGGTCCAGCCGTCGTCGCCGCCGCCGAGGGTTTGCAGCACCGTCGTGATGCCGCCGACGAAATTGTCGAGAACCGCGGCGCGGGCGCGCCCTTCGCCCATCAGCACCGATACCGAACCGTCGAGGGTGGCGGCGAGGGCGGCGGGAGTCGTACCCCGGCCTACCAAATGCACCTTGGCGTCCACCGCGCCTTCGATCGCCTCGGCCAGCGCGCCGCCGGCCAGACCGGACAACGCGATGCCGTTGCCCGCCAGATCGACGCCGACGACGACGGCCTGGCTTTCGACGTGGGCGCCGACGGCGCCGGAAATTGCGCCGCCTTTCGGCAACGACGCATTGGCGATGGCCAGATTGAGCACGCCGTCGGAAAGGTTCACGGCCAGGCGGACGTCGGCGAACGACATGCCCGTCAGGGCAAGGTCGGCGACCGCCAGCGCAATCTGGGCGTCGGCGAGGTGGAGCGGCACCGGTGGCAGCGGCTGATCGGGGATCAGCCGCCCGGGCGCGGCGGCGGCGGGCGCATTCGCGGCCGGCGCGGCGGGCACGG
>JAQBXG010000214.1 GCA_027625125.1 Pseudomonadota bacterium | reverse complement strand
TGGCCTGGCCACGCGCGGGTCTGGCGGCCCGAGACCCGCGCGGGGTTCGCGCCGCCCTGGCGCTCGTGCTGCTGGTCGGGTTTGTCTCCGCCGGCGGCGACTGGCGCGCCCGGTTCACCTACGCGTTCACGCCCGACCTGCGCGGCGGCGCGCGCCTCGCGCCTGAGCTTGCGGCCTGGATCGCACCGCCGGCCTACACGGCCGTACCGCCGATCTTCCTGACCCCGGCGCCGGGCCAGGACCCGGAGGCATTCGTGCCCCCGGCGGCCCCCGGCGAAACGATCCGCGTTCCGGCGGGAGCGGAGTTCTTCGCCCGCGTCCACGGCGGCCGGGGACTGCCACAGCTCTCGGGCGCTTCGCCGACCGCTCTCGATTTCACGCAAGTCGATTCGGCGAACTTCCAGATCACGGCGGTGCTGCAGTCGACGTCCGACGTTCGCGTGTCGCAAGGCCGCGCCACGCTCGGCGACTGGATCATCGAAGTCGTGCCCGATCGCGCGCCCGAAATCGCCCATGCCAATCCGGTCGTCGTCACCCAGCGCATGGCGCTCGAAGTCCAGTATGCGGCCACCGACGATTACGGCCTCGCGGCGGTGCGGCTTCGCATTCGCCGCACCGACACCGGCGCCGAAGAGGTATTCGAAATCCCGCTCCCGGTTCTGCATCCACGCGACTCCGCCGCCACCCGTGCATTCGACCTGACGCCCCATCCTTGGGCCGGGCTGCCGGTCGCGCTGATCCTCGAGGCGGAAGACGGCGTCGGCCAGACCGGCGCCGCGGCCCCGGTCCGCATCCGGCTGCCCGAGCGCGAATTCACCAATCCCATCGCCCGCGCCATCATCGAACAGCGGCGGAATCTCGTCACCGATCCCGCCCGCCGCAACGACGTGCGCGATGCCCTCGACGTCATCGCCGATCTTAACGCCGCCGAAATCGGCGACTACGGCACCTATCTGCTGCTGCGGTCCAGTGTCGCGCGGCTGCGCTTCGACCCGGCTGAAACGGCGATTGCCGAAGTCGTCGATCAGTTGTGGACGACCGCGCTGGCCCTCGAGGACGGCGCGCTCGGCATCTCCGAGCGGGCGCTGCGCGATGCCCAGCAGGCGTTACAGGACGCGCTGGCCCGCGATGCCCCCGACGAGGAAATCGAGCGGTTGATCGAGGAGCTGCGGAACGCGATGCAGGAATACCTGCAGGCGTTGGCGGAGCGCGCCCGCGACAACCCGCCCGAGGCCGGAGAGCCGCCGGGCCAGACACCGACTCTCAGCGCCCGGGATTTGATGGAGATGCTGGACCGGGCGCTGGACCTCAACCGCCTCGGCGCGCGCGATGCGGCGCAACAGTTGCTGTCGGAACTCCAGCAGATGATGGAGAACCTGCGCGCCGGCGCGCCGCAACAGGGGCAGGGCATGGCGGAGAAAACGCTGCAGGAGTTGAACGAGATGATGCAGCAGCAACAACAACTTCGCGACCAGACGTTTCAACAGGAACAGCGCGGCGCATTCGGCGACCAGGCGCAATTGCCGGATGCCGGACAGCAGCGGTCGCTCGGCCAACGCCTTCAGGAAATGATGGAGGGCGTCGGCGAAATGATGGGCCAGGTGCCGGGCGCGTTCGGCGAAGCCGCCGAGGCGATGGAGAATGCCGCCCGTGCGTTGCAGCAGGGTGAGGCCGGCCAGGCCCTGGAGCAACAGACCCAGGCGCTGGACCAACTGCGCCAGGGAGCGTCGCAGATGATCCAGCAGATGATGGAGCAGATGCTTGGCCAGGACCCCGGCGACCGCCCCGGTCGCCGGCTCGGCGAGGACAACCCCGAACCGGCGACCGATCCGCTCGGCCGGCCGATGTCGGGCCGCGGCGCCGACATCGGCAACCGCGTCAGGATACCGGACATCGGCGACCTGCAACGGGCGCGCGAAATCCTCGACGAATTATTCCGCCGCGCCGGCGAACGGAGCCGGCCGATTCTCGAACTCGACTATCTGGAACGGCTGTTGCGTCGCTTCTAGACTACGGCGCTTCCAGGCCTATGGCGTTGCGCCTTCCGTCGAGAACGTGACTGCCACGCCGCGCGCGCCCTCGGGCGGGTTCGGCACGCGGGTGGCAAAGGCCACCGTTTCTCCGGCCCCCAGTTCCGGGGACGGCGGCGCGAACGTCCACGTGAACAGCTCGCGCGACTGGGCGTCCAGAATCGCCCCCCGCAGGCGCGGCACCGCCTGGGTATCCTCGGTGATATTCGAAATATCGCCGGTGATGACCAATACCAGCGTCTCGCCGTCCCGTTCCTGGGCCGGCGAGATATTCCCCAGCGCCAGCGCATAGGTGGCGGGGCGCACCAGCCCGGCGACTTCGTACAGCTTGCTGGCCGGCGGCCACATCGCGATGACCTGATTGCGAAAGAAATACCCGCCGCCCAGCACGCCGACGACCACCAGCGCTAAGGCGGCCCAGCCGATGATCGCGCCGATGCTCCGTTTCGGGGCCGTATACCGCTTCGCCGCGCGGCGTTTCGGGCGATCGGCCTGGACCGTCACGTCCTCGATGCTCGGAACCTCGAAGTCCTCGTCCAGTTCCCCTTCCTCTTCCGCGGGCGAAGGCGCCCGCGCCGCATCCTCCCTCGCCTTTCGGGCGGCTTCCTCCTCGGCGGCCTGTTGCGCCTGGTGTTCGTAGAACTCTTCCCAGGAATCGAAGCCGGGCGGCGGCGGACGGTCGCCGACGACCGGGGCGGCGCGTTTTTTCGCCGCTGGGGCGGACTCCGCGACGGGC
>JAQBXG010000213.1 GCA_027625125.1 Pseudomonadota bacterium | reverse complement strand
CCGGCCTGGGCCCCGTCCACGTTGCGGGCGCCGAAGCGCACGCCGGCAACGTCGCGCGTGACCGGCGCGTTCGCGCCGCCGCCGCCGGTGGCGATCTTGCGGCGCAAGTCGGTGAGCTCGCGTTCGAGCTTGCGGCGTTCCTCGAGCAGTGCGGCGATGCGCGCGGTGAGTTCGGACGGGGAGGTCCGCAGCGCGGCTGCAGCCTCGCGGAGACCGCGCTCGGCCTCGGCGGCGTGCTCGGCGGCAGCGGCGGAGGTGAGTGCCTCGATACGGCGCACGCCCGCGGCCACGGCGGACTCGGAGACGATGCGGAAGTAGCCGATATCGCCGGTGCGGCGGACATGGGTGCCGCCACACAACTCGGTCGAGAAGAAGGCGTCGTCGCCGTGCCCCATGGAGACCACGCGCACCTCGTCGCCGTACTTCTCCCCGAAGAGGGCCAGCGCCCCCTTCCCCACCGCCTCGTCGGGCGTCATCAGGAGCGTGCGGACTTCTGTGTTGCCGCGCACCTGGGCGTTCACCTCGCCTTCGATCGTCGCGAGTTCCTCCGGCGAGATCGGGCGGGGGTGGCTGAAATCGAACCGCAGCCGGCCGGGCGCCACCAGAGAGCCTTTCTGGGTTACGTGCTCGCCGAGGGTGCGCCGCAGGGCTGCGTGCAGCAGATGGGTCGCCGAATGGTTGGCGCGCAGTTTGTCGCGCACGGTTGCGTCGACGCGCAGCTCGACCACGTCGCCCACGCGCAACATGCCGCGGGTGACGGTACCAAGATGGACGTGGACGTCGCCGGCCTTCTTTTGGGTATCGCGCACCGCAAGTTCGACCCCGGCGTCATCGCGCCGGAGGTGCGTGCGCCCCTGCGGGGCGACACCGAACAGGACCCCGCAGTCGCCCATCTGGCCGCCGGACTCGCCGTAGAACGGAGTCTGGTTGACGACAACGGCGACCTCGGCGCCCTCGGCGGCGTCGCCGACTTCCGCGCCGCCGACTGCAATGGCAGTGACCTTGCCCTCGGCAACGCCGGTCTCATAGCCGAGGAACTCGGTGGCGCCGGTGCGTTCGCGCACCTCGAACCACAGCGCGCCTTCGGCCTGATCGCCGGAACCCGACCATGCTGCGCGCGCCGCCGCGCGCTGGCGTTCCATTGCCGCCTCGAACCCCCGGGTATCGACCCCGCGGCCATCGGCGCGCAGGGCGTCCTGGGTCAGGTCGAGGGGAAAGCCGTAGGTGTCGTAGAGCTTGAAGGCCACGTCGCCGGGCAGGTCGGCGCCGCGGGGCAGCGCCCGGACGGCCTCGTCGAGCACGCCGAGACCGCGAACAAGGGTTTCGCGAAAACGCACCTCTTCGAGCTTGAGGGTCTCGGTGATCAGCGCGCGGGCACGGCCGAGTTCGGGGAACGCGGCGCCCATGGCCTCGATCAGGGCGGGAACCAGGCGCCACAGCAGCGGGTCGGCACAGCCCATCAGGTGGGCGTGGCGCATGGCGCGGCGCATGATGCGGCGCAAGACGTAGCCGCGTCCCTCGTTGGAAGGCATGACGCCGTCCGCCATCAGGAAGCAGCAGGCACGCAAATGATCGGCGACCACGCGGTGGGAGACGGCGTGGGCGCCGTCGGGGGCCTGGCCCGATGCGTCCGCCGAAGCCTCGATCAGCGAGCGCAGGAGATCGGTGTCGTAGTTGTCGTGCTTGCCCTGGAGGACGGCGGCGATGCGCTCGAGACCCATGCCGGTATCGATGGACGGCCGCGGCAGGTCGTGGCGTTCGCCGCCGGCGAGCTGCTCGTACTGCATGAACACGAGGTTCCAGATCTCGACGAAGCGGTCGCCGTCGGCGCCCGGCGTGCCCGGCGGTCCGCCGGTGAGGTGGGCACCATGGTCGAAGAAGATTTCGGAACACGGCCCGCACGGGCCGGTCTCGCCCATGCTCCAGAAGTTATCGGAGCCAGCGATGCGCAGGATGCGCTCCTCGGGCAAGCCGGCGATCTTCTTCCACAACGCGAACGCATCGTCGTCGTCGATGTAGACCGTGGCCAGCATGCGATCTTCGGGCACCCCGAAGCCGCGGGTGAGCAGGGTCCACGCCGCCTCAATCGCCTCCTCCTTGAAGTAGTCGCCGAAGGAGAAATTGCCGAGCATTTCGAAGAACGTGTGGTGACGCGCCGTGTAGCCGACGTTTTCGAGGTCGTTGTGCTTGCCGCCGGCGCGGACGCACTTCTGCGAGGTCGTGGCACGCTTGTACGAACGCTCTTCGAGGCCGGTGAAGACGTTCTTGAACTGCACCATGCCGGCGTTGGTGAACATCAGCGTCGGATCGTTGCGTGGCACAAGCGGGCTCGATTCAACGATTTGGTGGCCGGCGCCAGCAAAAAATTCGAGGAAGGTGCGGCGAATGTCGTTGGTGCTTTGCATGGTGCTCGATACTGGAACGCAAGACGAATAGTGGTTGCCGACGGTGAACACGGCACCGTCGCAAAGCACAGCTTTTACACCGGAATTCCCAGGCCCGCCAGTTCTGCCGGAACGCCTCTCTGGCCGGCCCAATCGGGGGCCTTGCAATGCCGTGGCCTGGCGGTCCTGGCAGGCTTATAAAGGTGGCGACATCCAATTCGGTTAAGCCGCGTCGCTATGACGTGGCGGACCGACAACGGACAAACAGCTTGGGAGGGCACAATCGATGTCAGGTAACGGCGAAGAGGTGGTTTTCAACCCCACGAAGAAAATTCTCGATGGCGGCGGGCTGTCGCTGATGTTCAGCGTCCGCCAGATTCGATCGGTCGATATCGC
>JAQBXG010000212.1 GCA_027625125.1 Pseudomonadota bacterium | reverse complement strand
GGCGGCGCAGTCGTTCGTCGCCCGGGACTCGCGCCTGCACGGGCTGGATCTGCGGTTCGACGTGGTGCTGTGCGCGCCGGGGCGGCGGCCGGTTCATATTCCGAACGCATGGCATATACTGACCTGACGGGCGACTTGCGCCGATGCCGGAGGGGTTGATGCAGCGAACGGTCAACGTGCGACACACGACGTTGCGAACTACATTTGTCCTGGGTTTGCTGGCGCTGGTATCGGCGTCCGGGTGCGCCCCGGCAGTCATCGGCGCCGGCGCGACCGTCGGCGTTGCCGCGGCCCAGGAACGGTCGGTCGGCAATGCGCTGGACGACGCGACGATTCAGCTCCAGATCAACCAGATGATGCTCGAAGCCGACCGCAGGCTGTTCGCCGATGTCAGCGTCGAGGTTGTCGAAGGGCGGGTGCTGCTGACCGGCGCGGTTCCCAACCCCGAACACCGCGTCGAGGCGGTGCGGATCGCGTGGCAGGTCAACGGCGTCAGCGAGGTGCTGAACGAGATTCAGATCGCCGAGCGCGGCGGCATCGGCGGGTTCCTGAGCGACGTGCGGATTTCGGGGCAGCTTCGGTTCCGCATGTTGTCGGACCGCCAGATCAACGACATCAACTACTCGATCGAATCGGTCAATGGCGTCATCTATCTGATGGGCATCGCCCGCGACCAGACCGAACTGGATACCGTCATCAATTACGCCCGCAGCATCTCCGGCGTGACGCAGGTGGTGAACCACGTGCGACTCAGGGACGACCCGCGGCGCGGCTGAACCGCGCGCCCACGATGGCCTTGCAAGTCGCGATCCAGATGGATCCGGTGGAGACGATCCGCGTCAACGCCGACTCCACGTTCGTGCTGGCGCTGGAGGCCGCGCGCCGGGGCCATGCGCTGTTTCATTATCTGCCGCGCGACTTGTCGCTGAACGGCGAGCGGGTGACGGCGCGCGCCCGGCCGATGACGGTGCGGCGCGACGGCGGGCCGCCCGCGATCTTGGGAGAACCCCGGGTTCTGGACCTGTCGTCAATGGATGTGGTGCTGATGCGGCAGGACCCGCCGTTCGACATGGCCTATATCTCGGCGACGCATATGCTGGAACATCTGCGGCCGGACACGCTGGTCGTCAACGATCCGGTGGCGGTGCGAAACGCGCCGGAGAAATTGTACGCGGCGCATTTTTCGGGGCTGATGCCGCCGACGCTGATCACCGCCGACCGCCAGGCGATGGCGGAGTTTCGCGCCGAGCATCGCGATATCATCGTCAAGCCGCTGTACGGCAACGGCGGCGCCGGCGTGTTTCATGTCGGGCCGGACGACGAAAACTTCGCGGCGCTGATCGAAATGTTCACGGCGCAATCGAACGAACCGCTGGTCATCCAGCGCTATCTGCCGCGCATTCGCGAAGGCGACAAACGCATCATCCTGATCGACGGTGAACCGGCGGGGGCGGTGATGCGCGTCCCGGCCCACGGTGAAGCGCGGTCCAATCTGCACGTCGGCGGCACCGCGACAAAGGCAACGCTCGATCACCGCGACGAAGTGATCTGCGAGGCCCTGGGTCCGTCGCTGCGTGAACAGGGGCTGGTGTTTGTCGGCATCGACGTGATCGGCGGGTTCCTGACCGAAATCAACGTGACGTCGCCGACCGGCCTGCAGGAGGTGAACCGCTTTGACGGCGTCTGTCTGGAAGCGCGGATCTGGGACGTCATCGAGCGGCGGCTGCAGGACCGCGCGGCGGCGTGACCGGCGCGTCGGTCGCGCAAATGCGCGCGCGCCTGCGCGACATCATCGAGGCGCGGTCGGTCAGGCACGGCACGTTCACGCTCGCCTCCGGCGCCACCAGCACCACCTATTACAATCTGAAGGAAACGGTGCTGGACCCGGAAGCGTCGCTGCTGATTGCCGACCTGGTGCTGGACGCAATCAAGGACGCGCCGCCGCGGTATATCGGCGGGCTGGAGATGGGCGCGGTGCCGATGGCCGCCTGTGTCGGCCTGCGCGGCGAACAGACCGGCGTCGGCGTCCGGCCGTTCTATGTTCGCAAGGCGGCCAAGGAACACGGCACCAGGCGCCGCATCGAAATCGATCTCGAGGCGGGCGCGACGGCGGTGATCCTCGAAGACGTGACGACCACCGGCGGCTCGGCGTTGCAGGCGGCCGCGGCGGTGCGCGCGGCGGGCTGCGACGTCGATACGGTCATCACGGTCCTCGACCGGCAGGAGGGTGCGGCCGAGCGCCTCGAAGCCGAAGGACTGCGGCTCGTTCCGCTTTTGACCGCCGCCGACTTCGCCTGAGGCGCGTGGTCGCACGGGTCAACACGGTCGCGTTCCAGGGCATCGATGTCCTCGCGGTCGATGTCCAGGTGCAGATGGCGGCGGGCCTGCCGTCGTTCACGATCGTCGGCCTGCCCGACAAGGCGGTCGGCGAAAGCCGCGAGCGGGTGCGGGCGGCGCTGGTCGCGATCGGCCTGTCGCTGCCGCCAAAGCGCATCACCGTCAATCTTTCCCCCGCCGACGTGGCCAAGGAAGGCAGCCACTTCGACCTGCCGATCGCCCTTGGCCTGCTGGTGGCGATGGGGGTCGTGCCCGAGGAAGACATCGCGCCGTATGCGGTGTTGGGCGAACTCGCGCTCGACGGCACGCTGACCCGCGTCGCCGGCGTGTTGCCGGCGGCGATCGGCGCGGCGGCGGCCGGTCGCGGCATCGTCTGTCCGGCGCCGTGCGGCGGCGAGGCGGCGTGGGCCGCCGACATCGAGGTGCTGGCGCCCACCAGCCTGCTGGCGCTGATCAATCATTTCAAGGGCACCCAGGTG
>JAQBXG010000211.1 GCA_027625125.1 Pseudomonadota bacterium | reverse complement strand
CCCGCCAGCGCCAGCGCCCCGGACCCGTCGCCGCGGGCGCACGCCGCCTCGATATCGCCGCCAAGCGCGAACAGCTCGCGCAACCCCAGACTGCCGGCAGTCGAGCGCAGGTCATGGGCGTGCCGCGCCAACGCGTCCGTATCCTTGGCCGCGATCACCGCCGCCACGGCCTCGATCCGGCTCCGCAGGTCCTCGACGTACAAGTCCATCAACTCGCCGGTTTGTTCTGCGCCCAGTTTGTCGTCGAGCGCCGCCAACACCGCGATGTCGATCACGCTCGCTTCGGAGCCGGCTGTTGCATCACCGTTTCCCGCCGGTGATTTCAGCCGCGCTATCGACTCGCGTTGTTCGCCGCCACCGGCCGCCGCGCCCATCCATCGCCGCACCAATGCGGCAAGTTCGTCGCGGTCCACCGGTTTCGACAGGAAGTCGTCGATCCCGGTCTCGGCCATGCGGTCGTCGATCGCAACGGAATCCGATGCAGTCACCGCGACGATCGGCGTGTCTGCGTTGCGGCCGCGGGCGCGAATGGCGTCGGCGGCCTCGAACCCGTCCATGTCCGGCAACCGCACGTCCATCAGAATCAGACCGTATGCGGTTTGCGCCGCGCGTGCGATCGCTTCCTGGCCGCTGGCAGCGGTCTCGGTGCGGCAGCCCATCTCCGCCAGCAAAATCGACAACAGTCGGCGGTTGACCTTGTTGTCGTCGACGACCAGCGCCACCGCGTCGGTCGCCGCCGGCGCCCCGTGGGCCGCCGGGCGCAGCGGAACGGCAAACCAGAAAGTGCTGCCCACTCCGGCTTCGCTGTCCACACCGATCCGGCCGCCCATGCGATCCACCAGGCCCTTGGCAATCGCAAGCCCCAGTCCGGTGCCGCCATAGCGGCGGGTGATCGACGAATCCAGCTGGTGAAACTTGTGGAACAGCTTCTCGCGCGAACCCTCGGCGATGCCGATACCGGAATCCTCGACTTCGAACCGCAATATCGTCCTGCCGTCTGGCCCGGGCTCGACGATGGTGCGAATCTCGACAAACCCTTCGCCGGTGAACTTGACTGCGTTCGCTGCCAACGCCAGCAGCACCTGCCGCAACCGCGCCGCGTCGCCGATCAGTCGCGGCATCGGTGCCGTGGAGCGGGCGCGCAGCTCCAGCCCCTTGTCCGCAGCCAGTGACTCCAGGATACGGATTGTCGCCGCCGCGATCTCCGAGGGGTCGAACGGGGCGTTTTCGATCTGCAATCGCTTCGCTTCGATTCGCGAAAAATCCGGAATATCGTCGACGATCACCATCAACGCCCGGCCGGATTCCTGGATTGTCTCCGCATACTCATGCTGCACGCCGTTCAGCTCCGTATCCCGCAACAACCCGACCATGCCCAGAATGCCGTTGATCGGCGTCCGGATCTCGTGGGTGACCGCGGCGACGAACTCCGATTTGGCGCGGGTGGCCAGTTCGGCGGCGTCGCGCGCATCTTCCAGCTCACGAAGGATTCGGCTTTGCTCCGACGAATCCGACAACAGCCCGGCCAGCACGTCGTCCGCGACCCGCCCGAATGCCAGCGTGAATTCGCGCACCTCGCTCGACGCCGTCGCGACCGAAAAAACCGCGACGGCGTCCCGTTCATCCGGCCCGTCGCGAACCGCCTGCAACTGGTTGGCAAGCCCATCCGAGTCGACCGCCAGGGCGGTAAATGCCGTGAACGGCATCGGTTCCGCATCCTGCGTGCGCCCGATCGCAAGGCCGAAATCGCCGCGGATCGTCACCCGGTCGGCAGCGGCATTCCAAACCCAAACCGAATGGCGCGACGCCGCGACGGCCTGTTCCAGCAATTCGCGCCGGATCGATTGCCGGGGCCGTTCCCCGCCGTCGGCGGCGGCTGCGCGATTCATTCGCCGCGCCGCGTCCCCCGCCGCTACAGCATCCGCATCGCCAGGCGGACCAGCACATGCACGATATCGGCGCCCAGCGCCTCGTCGGCCATGGTCTGGAACTGCTCCAACAGAAAGTCCAGGTCCGGCGGCTGGTTGCCCGCCCCCTGGGTGCTGGTGTAGTCGGCAATCGCGTTCAGAAAGCGGTCATACAAGCGAGGCAGACGCTTCTGCACCTCGGCCGAGGTTCCCGGATGCAGCACGTCCAGTTGCAGTTCCAGCGTCAGGCGGCCGCGGGGGCCTCCCTGCTCGAACACCGTGACCCGCAGCGGCTCCATCAAGACAAAGCGGACATCCTCGCCCTCGCCGCCGCCCTCGCCCGCGGCCGAGGCGGGCGAAGCGACCGCAACAGCGGCGAACAGCACCGCACCGGCCAGGCCCGACAATTTCAATGGGGTCATTCGCCCGATTCCTCCATCAATGCACCCGCATCGTATCATCGACGCGGCGAGGTTCGAACGCCGCCGTGCGCCGGTCAGTTGACCAGACCGGCGCACACTGCCGCGCCCGCTCCGTTCACGGTCTCGCATTCCTCGCGGCTGGCGCCCTTGGCCAGAATCTCGACGACATAGGTGGCGATCGCCTCCGCATCGCGCTGCGAAAGGATCCGGGGGGCGTCCTCGGCCCGGGCCTGGCTCTCGCATGCCGAAGGCGCAAACGCCCGCATCACCGTCTCCGGCACCCCACAGGCGATGATCTGCGTTGCCGCCACTGCGTCCAGCGCCACTCCAACCATGGATTGCACACCCTCCACGCCGGCTCCGTTCCACATATGGCAATCGGGGCAACCCGCCGCCTGCTGGTACGCGGCGCGGCCGCGCTCGACTGCCGCGGCGGCGGCGCGCGCCGCCTCGGCGGCGATATCGGCGTTGCGCCCCGCCATGTCGGCGGTGGCGTA
>JAQBXG010000210.1 GCA_027625125.1 Pseudomonadota bacterium | reverse complement strand
GGCCGCGCCCTGCCAACGGCGCCATGGCGGCATCGTGTTGCAGACTTGTTTCGCGCTTGAGCCTCGCGCTACTCCGCCGCCTCTTTCTCCACCCGCTCCACCTTCGCCGCGCAGAACTTGAACTCGGGGATCTTGCCCCACGGGTCGAGCTGCGGGTTGGTCAAGAGGTTGGCGGCGGCCTCGGCGAAGCAGAACGGGATGAACACCATGCCCTCGGGCACGTCGCGGTCGGCGCGCGCGGCCAGTTCGATCACCCCGCGCCGGGTCGCCACCCGGATGATGCCGCCCGGCTCGACGTCGAGGCGGCGCAGCTCGCGCGGGTGCAGGGTCGCCACCGCTTCGGGCTCGATATGGTCGAGCACGGTCGCCCGGCGGGTAATCGCGCCGGTGTGCCAATGCTCCAGCAAACGGCCGGTGGTCAGCACCATGGGATAGTCGCTGTCGGGCAACTCGTCGGGCGGAAGCACGTCGGCGGGCACGAATTTGCCGCGCCCCGACGGCGTGGGGAAGCCGGCGGCGAACATGATTTCCTGGCCCGGCTGGTCTTCCGCCGCGCACGGATAGGTGACGGCATCCTCGCGCTGCAGCCGCGCCCAGGTGATGCCATCGATGGAATCCATCGCCTGGCGCAATTCCTCGAAGACTTCGTCGACGCCGTTATAGGCCCAGCCGAGGCCGAGCCGCTGGGCGAGTTGCTGAATGATCCACCAATCCTGGCGCACGGCGCCGGGCAGGGGCAGCGCCGGCCGGCCGATCTGCACCTGGCGGTTGGTGTTGGTCACGGTGCCCGACTTTTCCGGCCAGGCGGAGGCCGGCAGAATCACATCGGCATGGACCGCTGTTTCGGTGAGAAAAATCTCCTGCACGACCAGATGCTCGAGCGTCGCCAGCCCCTGGCGGGCATGGTGCTGGTCGGGGTCCGACATGGCCGGGTTTTCGCCCATGACATACATGCCGCGCACCTCGCCGGCGCGCGCCGCGTCCATAATCTCGACGACTGTCAGGCCGGCGTTCGGGTTGAGGTTTTCGACCCCCCACAAGGCCTCGAACCGCGCCCGCGCCGCCGGGTCGGTCACCGCCTGATAATCGGGATAGACCATGGGGATGAGACCGGCGTCGGAGGCGCCTTGCACATTGTTCTGGCCGCGCAGCGGATGCAGGCCGGTGCCGGGACGGCCGATCTGGCCGGTGAGCAGGGCTAGCGAGATCAGGCAGCGGGCGTTATCGGTGCCGTGCACATGCTGGGATATACCCATGCCCCAGAAGATGATCGACCGTTCGGCGGTGGCGTAGAGGCGCGCGATGGTGCGAATGGTCGCCGCGTCGACGCCGCAAACCGCCGCCATCTCCTCCGGCGGGAACAGCGCAACCTTGGCATTCAGGGCGTCGAAGTCTTGCGTATAGCCGGCGATGTACTGCGCGTCGGAAAGCCCTTCCTCAACAATAGTGTGCATCATGGCGTTGAGCAGGGCGACGTCGGTGCCCGGTTTGAACTGCACGAAATGGTCGGCGTGGCGGGTCAGCGCATAGCCGCGCGGGTCCATTACGATCAGCGTGGCGCCGCGCTTGGCGGCCTGCTTGAGATAGGTCGCGGCGACCGGATGGTTCTCGGTCGGCCGGGCGCCGATGACGATAATACAATCGGAGTCCGCCGCCGCCGTGAACGGCGCCGTCACCGCGCCGGAACCGATGGTCTCCATCAGCGCCGCCACCGACGAGGCGTGGCACAGCCGGGTGCAGTGATCGACGTTGTTGGTCTTGAAGGCGGTGCGGATGAGTTTCTGAAACAGATAGGCTTCTTCGTTCGACCCTTTGGCCGACCCGAACCCGGCGATGGCGTTGCCGCCATAGGTGTCGGCGACCCGGCGCAGGCCGTTCGCGGCGGCGTCGAGGGCTTCTTCCCAGCTGGCTTCGCGGAAATGGGTCGACGGGTCGGCGGGGTCGACTTCGTCGTCCCAGCTTTTGCCGACGCCGTCCTTGCGGATCAGCGGCGTGGTCAGCCGGTGCGGGTGGCTGACATAGTCGAAGCCGAAGCGGCCCTTGACGCAGAGCCGGCCTTCGTTGGCCGGGCCGTTGCGCCCCTCCACCTTGACGATGCGGTCGTCCTTGATGTGATAGGTGAGCTGGCAGCCGACGCCGCAATAGGGGCAGACGCTATCGACGGTGCGGTCGGCGACCGCACCGATGCCGATGCCGGCGGCGTCGACCATGGTCGCCGGCAACAGCGCGCCGGTGGGACAGGCCTGCACGCATTCGCCGCAGGCCACGCAGGTGGAATTCCCCATCGGGTCGTCGAAATCGAAGACGATTTTGGAATCCGCGCCCCGGCCGGCCATACCGATCACGTCGTTGACCTGCACCTCGCGGCAGGCGCGCACGCATAAATTACAGTGGATGCAGGCGTCGAGATTGACCGCCATGGCCGGGTGGCTGGAATCGGGCGCCGGGGTCGCGCGCGGCGCGCGCGCCGGCTGACGGCTTGCCGTGACGCCGGTGCGGTCGGCCCAGCGCCAAAACTTGGATTGCGGATCCGCCGCCGTCGCGCGCGCCGGCTGATCGGCGACCAACAGCTCGATCACCATGTTGCGGGCCGCGGTGGCGCGCGGCGCCTGGGTCTCGACCACCATGCCCTCGGCGGGCCGGCGCAGGCACGAAGCGGCGAGTGGCCGCTCGCCCTCGATATGAACCATGCAGGCGCGACAATTGCCGTCGGGCCGGTAGCCCGGCTCCGGCGTGTAGCACAGATGGGGGGTCTCGATCCCGGCGCGCCGGGCGACCTGCCAGATAGTCTCGTCCGGCGCCGCGGTGATGGCGGCGCCGTCGAGGGTGAAGGA
>JAQBXG010000209.1 GCA_027625125.1 Pseudomonadota bacterium | reverse complement strand
GAGGTGTTCGGGGGCTTTGGCCGCAATTTCGTGCATCCGGCGGTGGCCGCGGCGGTGTTTCTGTTTGTCGCCTGGCCGGCGGTGACGGGCGGCGGGGCGGCAATCGGCGGCGACGGCGCGATCTGGGGAATCTCCGTGGCGGCGGTGATTCTGCTTTGGCGTGGCATCGCCTCGTGGCGGGTGCTCGCCGGGGCGGCGCTGGGCGCGGGTCTGGCGATGGCGGTGGGCGGAATCGTGTTGCACGTTGCGGCGGCGGGCGCGATCGCGTTCGGGGCGGTGTTTCTGGCCGCCGACCCGGTGACGACGGCGGCGACGCGGCCCGGACGTTGGATCGGCGGGGCGCTGTTCGGCGCGCTGGCGGTGGCGATCACCACGGCCAACCCGGCGGCGGCAATGCTGTTCGCGGTGTTGTTGACGAACGTGGTGACGCCGACCATCGACGTTGTCGTGATTGCGGCAAACGCGCGGCGGCGCGCGCGACGGACACGATGACCGGCAGCGACCATCCCGCCCGCCGCCCGCCGCCGGACACGCTGGCGCGCACATTGACGGTCGGCCTGGCGGTGGCGCTGTTCGGATCACTGCTGGTGGCGGTGGCGACCGAGATGCTGGGGCCGCGCATCGACGCCAACGCCGAGCGGGAGAGGCAACAGGAGCTGGAGGCGCTGATTCAATCGCTGCCGGGCATCGCCGAATTGATGTCGGGCGCGGTCGAAGGCGCGGCTTCGATCGACGCGGTCGTCGTCGATCTGGCGAGCGGCGAGACGGTGCCCGGAGCGGACCCGGCGGCGGCGGACATGCGCGCCGCCGTCGACGACCCGGCCCGCAGCACCGAGTTGGCGCCGGAGGACGACGCGGCAGGGATCGGCCGCAGGCCCGACCGCGGGGTCGCGATCATCGTGCGGCGCGGCGGCGAAGTGGCAATGGTCGTGCTGCCGGTGTTCGGGCAGGGATTCGCATCGACGATGTGGGGGTATCTGGCGTTGGCCGGCGATCTGAACACCGTCGCCGGCCTGACGTTCTATGAACACAAGGAGACGCCGGGGCTGGGCGGCGTCATCGGCGACGACGACTGGCAGGCGGCGTGGGCGGGCAAGCTTGTGCGCGACGCCGATGGCGCGTTCCGGCTGGGAGTCGCGACCGGCACGCTGCGGGCCGACGCGACCCCGCACCAGGTGGATGCGATGACCGGCGCGACGTACACCGCCGCCGGGGTCACCGCGTTGCTGCGGTTCTGGCTGGGAGGCCTGGGATGGGGGCCGTATCTGGACCGGCTGGCGGCGGAATGAACGGGACACGGGACCGCGCCCGCACGCTGCTGGGGCCGCTGTTGGCGGAGAACCCGATCACGCTGCACGTGCTGGGCTTGTGTTCGGCGCTGGCGGTGACGAAGACGTTGCTGGCGGCGCTGGTGATGTCGGCGGCGGTGACGGCGGTGCTGATTCTGTCGGGCGGTGCGGTCAGCGCGATCCGCCACCAGGTGCCGCGCAGTATCCGGCTGATCGTGCAGATCACGATCATCGCCTCGCTGGTCATCGTCGTTGATCTGGTGTTGCAGGCCTATGCGTGGGAACTGTCGAAGCAGCTTTCGGTGTTCGTCGGCCTGATCATCACCAATTGCATCGTGTTTTCGCGCGCCGAGAGTTTCGCGATTAACCACGGCGTCGTGCGCAGCATGCTGGACGGCGCCGGCAACGGGTTGGGCTATGGCATCGTGCTGGGGCTGGTCGGCGCGGTGCGCGAAGTGTTGGGCAGCGGCACGCTGTTGGGGGCGACGGTGCTGGCGACCGCATCGGGCGGTGGCTGGTACGTGCCGATGACGTTGATGCTGTTGCCGCCGAGCGCGTTCTTTTTGATCGCGCTGGTGATCTGGGGCCTGCGGACGATGCGCCGGGAGCAGATCGAGGCGCGCGAGTTCACCGCCCCCGGCCCGGAGAACGGGCGATGAGCGTCGAGGTATTCCTGCGCGCGGCGCTGGCCGATAACCTGGCGCTGTCGTTCTTTTTGGGCATGTGCATGTTTCTGGCCTCGTCACGGCGGATGGAGACGGCGCTGGGCATGGGGGCCGCGGTGCTGCTGGTGATGTCGGTGTCGGTGCCGCTGAACCAGATTTTGTATGCGCGGCTGTTGCGGCCGGGGGCGTGGGAGTGGGCCGGGCTGGACGCCGACCTGTCGTTTCTGAAGTTGATCACCTTCATCGCCATCATCGCCGCGCTGGTGCAAATCCTGGAAATGGCGATCGAGCGGTACTTGCCGGTGCTGCGCGGCGGACTGGGGATCTATCTGCCGATGGTGACGGTGAATTGCGCGATTCTGGGCGCGGGCCTGTTCATGGTCGAGCGCGACATGACGTTCGGCGACAGCGTTGCCTATGGCGCCGGTAGCGGCGTTGGTTGGGCCGCCGCGATCATCGTGCTGGCCGGGATTCGCGACCGGTTGCGCTATAGCGATGCGCCGGAGGGGCTGCGCGGCACCGGCCTTGCGTTCGTCGCGGTCGGCTGGATGTCGCTGGGGTTCCTGGCGTTCGCCGCCATGGGGGGCTGAGGGTGGCGGCGACGGCGCTGGCGGTGGCGCTGTTTACCGCCGTCGTGATGGCGGCGGTGGTGGCGATCGCGATCGCGCGGCAGTGGCTGGCGCCGACCGGACCGACAGAACTGGTCGTCAACGATTCGCGGACGGTGACGGTGGCGACCGGCAGCAAGTTGCTGGAGGCCCTGGCCGACGCCGATGTGCTGTTGCCGTCGCCGTGCGGCGGCCGCGGCACCTGTGGCCAGTGCCGGGTGCGGATCGACGCCGGCGGCGCGCCGCTGCTGCCGAGCGATGCCGCCCGCATCGCGC
>JAQBXG010000208.1 GCA_027625125.1 Pseudomonadota bacterium | reverse complement strand
TTGCGGCTTGCGGCGGGACGCCACCACGCCGCATCGTCGATTTCGGCGCCGGCTCCGGATGCCTGCTGGTCGCGCTGCTGCACGAATTCCCCGACGCCTGGGGTGTCGGCGTCGATGTCGTCCCCGGCGCCGCCGCCATCGCGCGCGCCAATGCCGAAGCGAACGGCGTTGCGGCCCGTGCGGCGTTCGTCGCGGCGGACTGGGGCGCGCCCCTCACCGGCCGGTTCGATCTCGTCGTCGCCAATCCGCCGTATGTGGCGTCGGCGGACATCGACGGTCTGGCGCCGGAGGTCGCGGCGTTTGATCCGCGCCGGGCGCTGGACGGCGGCCCCGACGGCCTCGAAGCGATCCGCGGTCTGGCGCCGCACCTCGCCCGTGTCGCCGCGCCCGGCGCGCATGTGCTGGTCGAGGTCGGGGAGGGCCAGGCCGCGGCGGCGGCGGCGGTGCTGGCGGCGACGGGCCTCAAAACCGGCAATCCGGTCCGCGATCTCGCTGGACACCTTCGCGTCGTCACCGCGCATGCGGGCCACCAGTCGCGCGGTTAATTCGGTCCCGGCGCTGCGCCAGGGAATGTTGTGGGAATGCAGAAAAAGGGTTGGAAAGGCGCGGGCCAACGGCTAGGTTTTGATACGGATATCGAGTGCCCGTGGGCATCGCCATCCCGGCCTCGCCAACGACCTCGACTCCTCCGCCGACATCTCGGTTTGGTGCCGGTATGACCAATCCGCGCAAGCGGACCAGACCAATCCGCGGAAGCGGACCATGAGCAACGATAGCAATTCGTAACGGGTCCCATTGGGCCTGCGCAGGCTGGAACCCCGGCCAGCGGAACAGGGTGGTGCAGTCGGTATGCAGAGAGATATGAGAAGAGGCAATAGTCCTAAGCGATCTCGCGGCCATTCGCGAGCCAATGGCCGCAAGCCGTCGAACCCGAACCGATCGATCGAATCCAACGCCCCGGACGGCGGCAAGGTGCGCGGCAACGCCAGCCAGCTCTATGACCGCTATACGGGCCTTGCCCATGATGCCCAAAGCGCCGGCGACCGCATTGGCGCCGAAGGGTTTCTCCAATACGCCGAACACTATTACCGCGTCCTCAACGCCTCGGGTCAGGTCTGCGGCGCGCAGGGAGAATCGGGCAACGGCGGCGCCGAGGCGGGGAAGAACGGACAGGGGGGGAACGGCAATCCCGTCGAGGCGTCGGATGATTCGCGCGACGACGATTCCGCCGAGCCGGAGGCCGCGGTCAACTAACCGCCCCGTTCCGGGCTTGCGCCCGGCAACCGGCGCGCCAATATACCGTCAATGCCCGCGACTTGCGGTGCCCGTGGGGGCCGCGCTGTTTCGGGAGTCTGGTTCCGTCGCCCGGTTTCGGGGGCGGAGCGGATGCGCTGCCGATTTGACGGAGCACGCCGATGCAATTTGAGAAGTTTTCCGACCGCGTCCGGGGATTTCTGCAAGCCGCCCAGAGTCTGGCGCGGCGGCGCGGGCACCAGCGCCTGGCCCCGGAACATCTGCTAAAGGTGCTGCTCGACGATGCCGACGGCCTGGCCGCGAACCTGATCCGCGCCGGCGGCGGCGATCCGGCCGCCATTGCGGTGTCGCTCGACGCGGCGCTCGCGACGATCCCGAAGGTCGAAGGTCCCGGCGCCGGCGATGTCGTGTTCGCGCCCGAATCCGCGCGCATCTGTGACGCGGCCCAGGACATTTCCGAAAAGGCGGGGGACCGCTTCGTCACCGCCGAACGCCTGCTGCAGGCCATTGCGGCGGCGTCCGGCACGAAGGCGGCCAAGGTTGTGCGTGACGGCGGCGTCACCCCCCAGGGTCTCGAAGCCGCGATCGCAAAGGTGCGCCAGGGCCGCACCGCCGACAGCGCCACCGCCGAGGAAGGCTACGACGCCCTCCGCAGATACACCCGCGACCTCACCCAGGCGGCGCGCGACGGCAAGCTCGATCCGGTCATCGGCCGCGACGAGGAGATTCGCCGCACGATCCAGGTTCTGTCGCGGCGCACCAAGAACAACCCGGTGCTGATCGGCGAGCCGGGGGTCGGCAAGACGGCGATTGTCGAAGGACTGGCGCAGCGCATCGTCAACGGCGACGTGCCCGACAGCCTGCGCGACAAACGCCTGCTGGTTCTCGACCTCGGCGCGCTTATCGCCGGGGCCAAGTTTCGCGGCGAATTCGAAGAACGACTCAAATCGCTGCTGTCCGAAGTCAACGCGGCCGCCGGTTCGGTCGTTCTGTTCATCGACGAGTTGCATACGTTGGTCGGCGCCGGCGCCGCCGAAGGCGCGATGGATGCCTCCAACCTGTTGAAGCCGGCGCTGGCGCGCGGCGAACTGCATTGCGTCGGCGCCACGACCCTCGATGAATACCGCAAGCATGTCGAAAAGGACGCGGCTCTGGCGCGCCGGTTCCAGTCGGTTTTCGTCGCCGAACCAACCCTCGAAGACACGATCTCGATCCTGCGCGGCCTCAAGGAAAAATACGAAGTCCACCACGGGGTGCGCATCAGCGACAGCGCCATCGTCGCCGCCGCCACCCTGTCGAACCGCTACATCACCGACCGCTTCCTGCCGGACAAGGCCATCGACCTGATCGACGAGGCCGCCAGCCGCGTCCGCATGGCCGTGGACTCCAAGCCCGAGGCCCTGGACGAGATCGACCGCCGCCTGGTCCAGCTGAAGATCGAGCGCGAGGCCCTGAAGAAGGAGACCGACCAGGCCTCCAAGACCCGGCTGGAAAAGCTGGAGGACGAGATCGCCGACCTGGAGGGCCAGTCCGAGGACCTGACCGCCCAGTGGAAGGCCGAAAAGGAAAAGGTCGGGCAAGGCGCCCAGCTGCGCGA
>JAQBXG010000207.1 GCA_027625125.1 Pseudomonadota bacterium | reverse complement strand
GCATTGGCGGCCTTTGCTGCACTTGCTGCGACCCGCGTGCGAGTGGCATTGATCGGGTCATTGCCAGCGACGAGAACTCTGCGGGCCTCACCCGCCTTCTGCCGCGCGTCGGCTAGCGAAACCGCGGCTGCACCGCCCAAGCCCATATAGTGCCGTCGGCCAGCCGTCTGGTAGCGGAATATCCACGAGCGCGCGCCCGACGAGGCGACCTGCAAATAGAGACCGCCGCCGTCACTGTAGAGACCGCGTCGCTTGGCCCGCGCGACCGCGAGCGCCGTCAGTTTTCCTGGTTCGCGTGCCACGCTTCGCGCTCGCCATACCCACCACTATACCCACCATTCCAAGCCGGACAGTATGGGACTTGTACGGACAGAGCCAGACGAAAACGCCAGACTGTATGCGAAATCGGTGGTGGGTATTCCAGAAACGGGACGCTGCGGGATACCGCATCGGAGGACACCCCATCCGCCAACGTCCGGCCGGGCGCCCCCGGTCAGAAACGGGCTATTGCGCCTGCCGCAGTTGGTAGGTCAGCGGCACACTCTCGGGTTCTGTAATCGGGAGATCGAGGTAGTCCTCTTCTCTCAACCCTTTCCAGCTCTCCCAGTTCCGGCTGTCGTTCTTCTTGTGACGACCCAACAACAGGATCATCGCGGTCACAAAGTAGTCGCGTACATGCCGCCATCGCGTCAAACGCCTCAGCATTCGCACCGCCACGATCGGCCGCAAATAGAACTTTCGAAAAGCATAGCGTTCGAAACGGTAGATTTCCTCGTCGGTGATTTGCGGCTGTTCAACCAGCACTTTGCCCTGGCCGAATTCGTACCACGAGCATTCTTTCAGCGTGCCGGCTTCCCTGGCTTCCTTGTATAGCGCCGTTCCCGGGTACGGCGTCGAGACGCTGAGCTGGAACAAATCGACATCCAGCTCAATCGCGAAGTTCAGCGTCTCCATCATTGTCTGCCAGGTTTCGCCCATGTTGCCGATGATGAACGACCCGCGAACCTCCAGGCCATTTCGATGTGCAATCGCCACCGCTTCCATGTATCGTTCGCGCGCGATCGGCTTGCCGATGCGAAGTGCGATTTGTTCACTGCCGGTCTCGATGCCCATCAGCACCTGATGGCATCCAGCTTTTCGCATCGCCGCCGCCAGATCATCGCTGAAGCAATCGCCCCTGACATAGGCGACCCAGCTTACATCCAGCTTTTCCGCCGCCAGGGCCGCGCAGAATTCCAGGCAGGTCTTCTTCAGGACGGTGAAAGTGTCGTCATAGAACATGATCTGGCGGATGCCGTAGACCTCGCGCAGATGCTTGATCTGCGCCACAACCTGGTGGGCGTTCCGCGCCCGCAGCGTCGTCCGGGCCGAATTGCAGAACGTGCACTTTCCCGGGCAGCCACGTGTCATCAACATGTTGATCGCCGGAAGGTCGCGGTAGGACCCGACCGGCGGAAAGTAGTTGGCGAAATCAACCAGGTGGTAGGCGGGAAACGGAAAACGGTCGAGGTCCATCAGTAACTGCCGCGCCTTGTTGTGAACGACGAATTGACCCTCGCGGTAGCTGATGCCGTCAATGGACTTGAAGTCGAGCCCCTCCATGATCGCAATCATCGGCTCTTCGCCGTCGCCGCGGACGACGCAATCGATTGCCGAGTTGCGCAACATGCGGTCCGGCATCGCCTCGGCATGAACCCCGCCCGCCACGACGACGCAATCTGGCGATTCTTCCTTGCTGATCCGTGCTAGCCGGTGGGCCGGAACGCACATGTTGGTCAGAACCGAGATGCCGATGAATCGCGGACGATGTTCCCGAATCCGCTGGCGCACCGTTTCCTCGTCTGCGCGTTCACCGTGCACGTCAATGACATGCACGGAGTATCCCTTTGATTCGGCATGTGCGGCGACCGACAGAATGCCGAGCGGCGGCAGGCTGTTCTGCAGCATCGCCCGGTCGTCGAGCACGGGCCACGGCGGATACACCAGCAACAGGTCCGTTCGTTGCCGACGATTTGCGTCAGGCGAGGGTTTGGTGGTCAGTGCGTCCATCGAAATCCGAGCGATCCTAGCATTGAACGAGGCCGCACAATAGCATGATTGGGCGATCCGCCGCCGCGAACTGGCCCCCGTGGCGCCCCGCCATCAGCGACTTTGGATCGTTCCCAGGCCACCGCGCAAGAACCATTGCCCGCCCGCGCCGCCACTCTGCGGATTCCGCATGCATAGCATATCGGCAACTCCGGCGCTTTCCGGAAGGGTGGCCGGGCAATTGACGGCACCGGTCTTGAAAACCGCCAGGCCCGCGAGGGTCTCGTGGGTTCGAATCCTACCCCATCCGTCAATCGCAACGACCATGCGATCCAGAATGAAAAAACCGGCGAAAAGGTGACGTTTGCCTGCCTGTCTTTGTGACGAATGCCATAGCCGCAGCTGCGACGAGCGTGCCAGATTTCGAACGCGCAAAATCTTCCGCAGGAGTACCCGCGTGACACAGATTCCAGGCAAGGCATTGCAAACGCTCACGGCGACCAGCTCCGGACGCGGCCGCGCCAACGATAAGGCGACCTACCGCTTGATTGCCGACACGTTTGCGGGATTGTGGCTGGTCGCCGGGGTGTCCATTGTCGCCGGTATTGCAATCGCCGCGCCCCCCCGTGCGGCATTCGCGCACGACCAGGCGGAGGGCGGGGCACATGGGCACGAGGCGATTGCAGAGGAAGAACATGCCCACGACGAACCGGTTGCGGAGCCCGAGCCGGCCGAAATCTGGCACGAGCACGATGCCGTCCCGGACGAACCCGCCCATACCGATGCCCCCGCCGCTGAAGAGCCGGCGCATGGCCACGACGAAGCGGCCGC
>JAQBXG010000206.1 GCA_027625125.1 Pseudomonadota bacterium | reverse complement strand
GAATGGACCCCGCCCCGACCGCTGGACGGTGTGTTGGTGGATGCGCCATGCACTGCGACCGGAACGATCCGCCGCCACCCCGATCTGCCGTGGCGCAAGGACGCCGATGCCGCGGACGAACGGACGCCGATGCAGGACCGGCTGCTGGACGCCGCCGCCGGCGATCTGGGGCCGGGCGGGGTGTTGGTGTATTGCGTCTGTTCGCTGGACCCGCGCGAGGGCGAGGCGCGCGTCGAGCGGCTGTTGGGCGCGCGTGCCGACCTTGTCCGCGCACCGGTGGCGGCGGCGGAGATCGGCGGCATCGCCGATGCGATTACCGCCGCGGGCGACGTGCGGTCGCTGCCGCATCTGTTTCCGTCGCCGGGCGGATGGGACGGATTCTATATCGCGCGCCTGCGGCGGCAGACTTGAGCGCGGCCGCCGCCGTCTTGCCGCCTGTTGGCGAAGCTGATACGAGAGTCGCGCCATGCAACAGCCCACCCGCATTGCTCCTTCGATTCTGTCTGCCGACTTCGCCAAACTGGGCGAAGAAGTGCGGGCTGTGGACGCCGCCGGCGCCGACTATATTCATGTCGACGTGATGGACGGCCACTTCGTCCCGAACCTGACGATCGGCCCTGCGGTCGTGAAGGCGCTGCGCCCGCATTCGAAAAAGGTGTTCGACGTACACCTGATGATTTCGCCGGTGGACCCGTATCTGGAAGAATTCGCCAACGCCGGCGCCGACATCATCACCGCCCACCCCGAGGCCGGAGCGCATACGCACCGCACCATTCAGGAAATCAAGCGGCTGGGAAAAAAGGCGGGCGTATCGTTGAACCCGGCCACGCATCCGTCGGCGGTCGATTACCTGCTGGGGGACGTGGACCTGATTCTGGTGATGAGCGTCAATCCGGGATTCGGCGGGCAGAAGTTCATCCGCAGCCAGCTTGAGAAGCTGCGCGTGTTGCGGCAACGCATCGACCAACTGGACCGGCCGATCGATCTGGAAGTCGACGGCGGCATCAACATTGACACGGCCCCGGAAGCGATCGCGGCCGGCGCCGACGTGCTGGTGGCGGGCACGGCGACGTTTGCCGGCGGCGCCGGACAGTACGCCGCCAACATCGCCAAATTGCGCGGCGACGATTGAACGACCCGGCGCCCGCCGCAGACTCCCCCGAACCCCCGCCGCCAACACCGGCCAGGCGACCACCGCCACGCTCGGCGCAGCGGGCCGGGGCCGTATCGCGGATCCGCAACGCGATGTGGGCGCGGCTGTTCGCCAGCCGGTTCTATCCGTGGCTGTTGCGCGCGCCGCGGCAGTCCGATCTGGTCCGACGCGCCGCCGACCCGTGGACCGGCAACGCCGACCGCGCCAATGCGATCTTTCAGGGCCGCTACCGGTTCGCCCATTCCGAAGTGCAGGTCTTCAACAAGGCGCCGTGGCTGGTGGAGCCGCCGTCGACCGAATGGGCGGCGGAAGCCGCGGCGTTTGGCTGGCTGCGGGACTTTCGCGCCGACGGCGGACAGGCGGCGGCAAAGGGCGCGCGGGAGTTGGTGCGAAGCTGGCTGGACGGCTGCGGCGAATGGCAGCCGCTGGCGTGGCGGCCGGATATCATCGGACGGCGTATGCTGGCGTGGTGCAGCCACGCCGACTTTCTGTTGCGCGGGGCCGACCCGGCATTCCGGTTTGCGTTTCTGACTTCGCTGGCCCGGCAGGGAAAGCATCTGTCGGTCGCCTGGCCGATGGCCCCGGCGGGGGCGGGGACGCTGGCGGCGCTGGCCGGGCTTGCCACCGTGCACGCCTGCATGGGCTGGCAGGGGCGCACGGCGCGGGCGTTGCCGGGCCTGCTGGAAGCCGAGTTACGGGCGCAGGTGCTGGGCGACGGTTGTCACGTTTCCCGCAACCCGTCGGATCATCTGGAGGTATTGCGAACGCTGTTGTGGCTGCGCGCGGCACTGGCGGCCGCCGAATCACCGGTGCCGTTGGCTCTGGTCAGCGCAATCGAACACATGGGGCCGATGCTGGGGTTCTTTCGCCACGGCGACGGCGCGCTGGCTCTGTTCCACGGCAGCAGCGAGGAAGACCGCGATCTGGTGACCGAGACGCTGGCGGCGTTGCCGGGCAAGCCCCGCCCGCGCTCCACCGCTTCGCACGGGCACTATGAACGCATGAGCGCCGGGCCGTCGCTGGCGTTGATCGACACCGGCGCGCCGCCGCCGGACCCGTTTGCCGCCCGCGCCCACGCCGGCAGTCTGGCGATGGAGTTCAGCATCGGCCGTGAGCGTCTGATCGTCAATGTCGGCCACCGCGAGGGCCAATGGCGCGACGCGAGCCGCGCAACCGCATCGCATTCGACGCTGACGCTGGCGGACTCGAATTCGTCACAGGTGAGGCCGGAGGGATTGGGGCAGCGGCCCCGGCAGGTGACCACCAGCCGCCAGGAGGACGACGGCGCGTTGTGGCTGGATGCCAAACACGACGGGTATCTGGACAAGTTCGGGCTGTTTCATCGCCGCCGGGCGTACATGTCCGCCGACGGCACGACACTGCGCGGCGAGGACATTGTCGAAGGGCCGGGGGTGAGCGTGCCAAAGCCCGACTTTGCGCTGCGCTTTCATCTGCACCCCGACGTGCGCGCATCGCTGACCGCCGACGGCGCGTTGCTGCGATTGCCGGGCGGCAGCGGATGGCGGTTCCGCGCTGCGGGCGGCGAACTGGCGCTGGACGAAAGCGTCTATCTGGGCCGGGCGGGGGAAATTCGCCGGGCCGAGCAGATCGTGCTGACCGGCCGCGTCGACGCCGGCGGCAGCACGATCAAATGGGCATTCGCCAGAATTGAGGTCTAGTGGTGCGAATCCAGCGCTTCGCACCACTAGCCCGTTTGTTGATGGATCAAATTATCCAAACACTT
>JAQBXG010000205.1 GCA_027625125.1 Pseudomonadota bacterium | reverse complement strand
CCTTCCTGTCGGCGATCATGCTGGCTGCAACCCTCGTATGGTGGCTCAATTGAGTCCGGACCCTAGGGGGTTATTCGTTCGAAACCAGGTCTCCCAACTGGAACGAGAATACGAGCAAGAAACCGAATTGATCGCGCGTTCGGGTGCGCAATCGGACCTGTTTGCAGGTAGCTTGGGGGATTGCCGGGAGGGCTTGTGAGCGAAACAAGCGAAATCGCCGCCGGCGGGCCGACGCCGGACGCGACAATCGGCGAGGACACGGCGCGGCTTTTTGCGCTGGTGCGCGAGATGGCCGAGGAGCAGCACCCCCACCGCACCGGGACGATCACAGTCACCGCGCGAACGACCCTGGACGCCGACCTGGCCCTCGACAGCCTGGGGCGCATGGAATTGCTGGGCCGGGTCGAGCAGGCGTTCGGGCGCGACATCGGCGAGGCCGCCATCGCTTCGGCGGCGACCGCCGGCGATCTGGCGCGCGCGCTGGCGGCGGCGCCCGCGACCAAGAGGCCGATTGAGGCGCAGACGGCGCGGACGGTTGTCCCGGATCGCGCCGCGGTGCCGGTGGACGCGACGACGTTGCTGGACGTGCTGGAGTGGCACGCGGACCGGCACGGCGAACGCATCCACGTGCGCTTCCTCGCCAGCGATACCGAGACGCAGACGCTGGACTATGCCGGTCTCCGCGCCGCTGCGGGGGAGGTGGCGTCGGGGTTGCAGCGCGCCGGGCTGTCGCCCGGCGAGGCGGTGGGCATCATGCTGCCGACGTCACTGGAGTTCTTCCATGCATTTTTCGGCATCCAGATGGCCGGCGGCATCCCGGTGCCGATCTATCCCCCGGCGCGGGCGAACCAGATCGAGGACCACTTGCGGCGACACGCCCGGATTCTCGACAACGCCGGATGTGTGGCGCTGGTGACAGTGCCGGCGGCGAAGGCCCCGGCGTGGTTCCTGCGCGCCCACACTCGCGGCATGCGTGACGTCGTGACCGTGGCGGAATTGCGCGAAAACGCCCGCGGCGGCCCGCGGCCGGTCATTCGCGGCGAAGACCTGGCGTTTCTGCAATATACGTCTGGAAGCACCGGCAACCCGAAAGGCGTGATGCTGACCCACGCCAACCTGCTGGCGAATATTCGCGCGATGGGCGAGCCGTTCCACATCAGTCCCGCTGGCGACGTATTCGTCAGTTGGTTGCCGCTGTACCACGACATGGGGTTGATCGGCGCCTGGATGTGCAGCCTGTACTACGCGATGCCGCTGGTGCTGATGTCGCCGCTCAGGTTCCTGACCCGGCCCGAACGCTGGTTGCGTGCGATTCACGACTACCGCGGAACCATTTCCGCCTCGCCGAACTTCGGCTATGAGCTGGCGCGCGCTCGCATCAAAGACGAGGCGCTGGACGGACTGGACCTGAGTTCGTGGCGCGTGTCGGTGAACGGCGCCGAGGCGGTGCTGCCCGCGACGCTGGACGGATTCTATCAGCGCTTCGCCCGTTGCGGTTTGGCGCCAACGGTGCTTCGACCGGTGTACGGGTTGGCGGAAAATTCGGTCGGGCTGGCGTTTCCCGCCTCAGAGCGCGCGCCGCGTATCGACCGCATCCGCCGCGCCGAATTCAGCCGTTCCGGCCGCGCCGAACCGGCAACCGAGAACGACGACGATGTGCTGGAGTTTCCCGCCTGCGGCCAGCCGATCCCGCGTCACGAAATCCGGGTCGTCGACCCGCAGGGACGGGAAGTGGCCGACCGCCAGGAAGGACTGATCGAGTTCCGTGGGCCTTCGTCGACCCAGGGGTATTTCCGCAATCCCGACGCGACCGCGGCGCTGTTCAATGGCGAGTGGTTGCGCACCGGCGACCGTGGATACCTTGCCGGGGGCGAGATCCACGTCACCGGACGGGAAAAGGACACGATTATCCGCGCCGGGCGCAATATCTATGCGGCGGAAATCGAGGCCGCGGTCGGTCGCGTCGACGGTGTGCGGACCGGATGCGTCGCCGTGTTCGGTGTCCACCCGGCCAGCGGCGGCACCGAGAATCTGGTGGTGATGGCGGAGACGCGCGAGACCGGCGCCGAGGCGCGAAACGAAATCGCCCAGCGCGTGCAGCTGGCGGTGCGCACGTTGCTGGGCGAGCCGGCGGACGAAGTGGCGATGGTGCCGCCCTATACGGTGTTGAAAACGTCGTCGGGCAAGATCCGACGCTCGGCGTGCCGCGAGGTGTATCAACGCGGCGAACACGCCGGCGGCCGACGGGCCGTGTGGATGCAGCTCCTGCGCCTGTGGATCTGGTCGCTGCTGCCCGAAGCCGCTGCCGCCGCCCGTCGGGCCGGACAGGCCGCGTATGCCGGTTGGTGGTGGGCGTGCGGGTTGCTGTTGGGGATCGCCGTGGTGCCGGTGACCAGCATTGTGCCGAGCCGGGCTTTCTGCCGCGCATGGGTGCGTGCGGCGGGCCGCGCGTTTCTGATCGCGGTCGGCGCACGGCCGCGGGTGACCGGCGCGGAACACGTGCCCGCTGACGGGCCGCTGGTGATCGCCGCCAATCACACAAGCTATCTGGATGGGCTGTTGATTCTGGCGCTGTATCCCCGCGCGGTGCGGTTCGTCGCCAAGAACACGCTGCGGCGCGGCTGGGCGGGTCCGATGTTGCGGAATCTGGGCACGCTGTTCGTCGACCGGTTCGATGTCAAACAGGGAGTCGACGGGACCGCGCCGATCCGTGACGCAGTGGCGGCGGGGGAAGCAGTTGTATTCTTCCCCGAGGGCACGTTCGGCCGCATGCCCGGACTGTTGCCGTTTCGCATGGGCGCGTTTCAGGTGGCGGCGGCGACCGGTGCGCCCGTGCAGCCGGTGGGCCTGCGCGGACTCAGGGCGATGTTGCGGTCGGGCGGCTGGTTTCCGCGCGCCGCGCG
>JAQBXG010000204.1 GCA_027625125.1 Pseudomonadota bacterium | reverse complement strand
CGCCTGCAACCGGAACTCGAGGTCGGCGGCCAGCCGCTCGATGCGCTGGGTATTCTGGGCCACGCCGAAGCCGATGCGCTCCAGTGTCCCGGTCAGCGTGCGGATTTCTTCCTCCAGCGCGCCCAGGCGAATCTCGAACAACGCCGCCTGTTCGGCCTGGACGCGCCCCGCGACCCCGGCGGCCTCTGCCGCCTGCTCGGCCCGCGCCTCCACCGCTTCGGGGGCGGGCGGGGCCTCGCCGCCATAGGCATAGCGCTGCAATTCGTTGAATTCCGCGCGCAGCTGTTGCAACTGCTCGGCCAGGGCGCGGATCTGGTTGGCGTCCTGCGCCGCCGCGGGCGTCAACCACAGCGCGCCGACCATCGCGCCGACCGCGGCGGCGATGGCTACGGCACGGTTTCCGGTGCTTCGGCGTGTGGTTGCGGATCGGCTCATGTCGCTCCGCAGCCAATCATCGCCACGATCGGGGCGATTTCATGGCGGCCTAGTTGACCGCCGCCCCGCTGGTGATCGTCGTGACGCTGCGCCGGTTCAACGCCCAGGCGGTCTGGTTCGAACCCAGCGCCGCGGGGCGCTCCTTGCCCCAGGATACGGTCCGCATGCGGCCGGGATCGACGCCAAGCGCGACCAGGTAATTCATCACCGCGTTCGCGCGCCGCTCGCCCAGGGCAAGGTTGTACTCGCGGGTGCCGCGCTCGTCGGTGTGCCCTTCGATCGCCACCTGCACATTCGGATACGCGCGCAGCCACTCCGCCTGCCGCTCCAGAACCTCGCGGGCGCGCTCGGTCAACGTGAATTCGTCGAACCCGAAGAACACGCGGTCGCCGACTTCGACGACAAAGTATTCCTGGGTCTCGGGCGCCAGCGCCGCTGGAGCGTCCATGTCCGCCACCACCGCAACCGGAGTCGCCGGCCGCGGCGTCACCTCCACGGCCGCCAACGGCGCTGCCGCCCCGCCACCGCCACCTTCCACGTCGGTGGCCGCTTCGGGCACGGTTTCGCAGGCGGCGACCAACAGCAGTGCCGCGGCGGACCAGATCAACGATTGACGCATTCAGGAGTCCTTTCGGTGTGGCGCCGGCGCAACCAAGGCGTCTGCTCCGCGGTGGCGCCGGCGCGGCTGGGCGCCTTGGCGGTGCCTGTCGATGCAAGCGCCGACAAAATAGGTGCGGCGCCCAATCCAATCAAGGCGCGCATCCGGAGAATCACGCCGACAACGGCGGCGACCAGGCCGGGTCCGACCCCATCAGCGGCGTGGCGACGCGGCGCTCGTTGTATCCGGTCAGGTCGATCGACCACAGGCTGACGTCGCCGCCCCCGGCCTCGGTGGTCTGGTCCTGGCGAAAGTACATCAGCACGCGGCCGTTCGGGGCCCAGGTCGGGCCTTCGACAAGGAAACTCTCGGTCAGCAGCCGCTCGCCACTGCCGTCCGGGCGCATCACGCCGATATAGAACGTACCGCTGTCGATCTTCGTGAACGCGATCAAGTCCCCGCGCGGCGACCATACCGGGGTGGCATAGCGGCCGGAGCCGAAACTGATGCGCTGGATGCCGCCACCGTGGGCGTCCATCACATAGATTTGTTGGCTGCCGCCGCGATCGGAATTGAACGTGATGCGTTCGCCGTCCGGGGAATACGAAGGCGAGGTGTCGATCGAGGCGCTGGTCGTCAGCCGCTCGACGCTCCGGGTCTGCAAGTCCATCGTATAGACATCGGAGTTGCCGGACTGGGCCAGGCTCATCACCACCTTGCGGCCGTCGGGGGAAAACCGTGGCGCATAAGTCATGCCGGGAAAATCGCCGAGGATTTCCTGCTGCCCGGTGTCGATGTTGTAGATATAGACCCGCGGGCGATTGTTGATATACGCCAGATAGGTGATCTCCTGCGCCGTCGGCGAAAAGCGCGGCGTCAGCACCAGGTACGAGCCGTCGGTCAGAAATCTGTGATTGGCGCCGTCCTGGTCCATGATCGCCAGGCGCTTCATGCGCTGGGTCATCGGACCGGTCTCCGACACATAGACGATGCGGGTATCGAAATACCCGCGCTCGCCGGTCAGCCGCTCATAAATCTGGTCGGCGATCAGATGCGCCACCCGCCGCCAGTTCTCCGGCGTCGACGTAAACGCCAGCCCGGTCATCTGCTGTTCGGCGAACACGTCCCACAGCCGGAATTCCACCCGCATGCGACCGTCGGCTTCCAGCACGGCGCGGCCGGTGACCAGCGCCTGGGCGTTGATCGTGCGCCAGTCGACAAATCGCGGGCGCATCTGCATATCCGCCGGTTGCTGGATAAATGCTTCGCGGGGCAATGGCCGGAACAGCCCCGAGATTTGCAGGTCGGCGGCCACGATTCGCGACATGTCGATGCCCAGTTGCGTCGCAGCCGGGTCTTCGGAATACAGGTCGGTCACGGCGATCGGCAGCGGGTCGACGTTGCCGCGGGTAATATCGATCTCCAGCAACGCCAGCGCCGGTCGCGCCGCCAGCATCGCCGCGGCGCCCGCGACCCCACCCAGCACGGCGCGGCGGCTCGCAAGCGGTCGGCCCATTTCGGGGCCGCGGTTTGCCGGATCGGTCATCCGAGTTCCCTGGGGTCGAACGTCAATCTGATGTCGCGCCACGAATCGTACTTGGCGGCGGGCAGCATCTCATACGGCGCGCATCTTAGCACGGCGCGAATGGCGCTTTCCGCCGCGGTGCGAAAGAACTCGCCGCCGGGGCGGTTCATGCGCTCGCCGTCGACGATCTCCGGCCGCCCGGCCAGGGATCCGTCCGGGTTCAAAAAGATGCGAAGCGTCACGACCAGGTCCGCTGCTTCGCGCGCCCCGGCCGGAATCGACCAGCAACTTTCGACCTTGGCGCGAAAGGCGTCGGTCTCCGACAGCGACAGCGGCTGGTTCACAACCGGCTGCGGCTGCGGCGT
>JAQBXG010000006.1 GCA_027625125.1 Pseudomonadota bacterium | reverse complement strand
CTTCCTGCCATCAGCCGTGATGCACTTTTACTCCGGCGCACCGATGCATTTTTACTCCGGCGTTGACAGATGTCGCTCGACCCCGTCAAACGCGATGCCAGCACGCCGACGCGGCCACCGTCCCCCTTCCAGAACCCCCGCACCTCATCACGGTACTGGTCGTTCCACTCCGACCAGCCGGGAGGAAAGCCCCCAAGCACATACCCCCCGTGGCCCAGGTCCCAAGGCTCGGCGATCAGCTTGACCGCCGACAACACCGGGTCCTGAAGCACGGCGGTCAGGAACGCCGCGTTGGGGTTGAACCGGCCGCCGTCCCGCGCCAGCGCCGGCGCCAGATCGAATCGAAATCCGTCGACGTGCATTTCGCTGACCCAATAGCGCAGCGAATCCATCACCATCTGCATCACACGCGGATGCGCCAGATTGAGCGTATTGCCGCAGCCCGAATCGTTGACATAGTACTGTGGTTCGCCCGATTGCAGGCGGTAGTACGCCGCGTTGTCGATGCCGCGAAACGACAACGTCGGGCCGCGCTGGTCGCCTTCGCCGGTGTGGTTGTAGACGACGTCCAGCAATACCTCGATGCCGGCGTCATGGAATCGCCGCACCATCGTCTTGAATGCGCCGATGGAGCCGTCGGCCATATAGCGCGGTTCGGGGGCGAAAAAACCCATCGAGTTGTAGCCCCAGTAATTCCGCAGCCGCCGATCGAACAAATGGCGTTCGTGCAGGATCGCGTGGACCGGCATCAACTCGACCGCGGACACGCCAAGCGACAGCAGATGGTCGATGACCGCCCGCTCCCCCAAGCCCTCGAACGTACCGCGCAACGGCTCCGGCACATCGGGATGCAGCGCTGTCATCCCGCCGACGTGCAGCTCGTAGATCAGCGTCTGTTCCCAGCGGGTCGCCGGGCGTCGGTCGTCCCCCCAGCTGAACGCGGTGTCGACGACCTGCGCCTTCGGCACCAGGCGGGCATTGTCACGGCGATCGAACGAAACGTCTCCTCGCGCGTGTCCTGTGCGATAGCCGTAGTTGGCGTCATTCCAGACAAATGGGCCAACCAGCGATTTCGCATAGGGATCAAGGAGCAGCTTGTGATGATTGAACCTGTGCCCGCGTTCCGGGTCATATGCGCCATAAACGCGATAGCCGTACAGCGCCCCGGGCCGCAAGCCAGGCAGATAGCCGTGCCAGATCTGGTCGGTGTATTCGGTCAGGACGACGCGGGCGATTTCACGCCTGCCGCGGGCGTCGAACAGGCAGAGCTCGACTTTTTCGGCGTTTTCCGAGAACAGCGCGAAATTGACGCCGCGGCCGTCCCAGGTCGCACCAAGCGGGTACGGCAGCCCCGGCCAAACCTCCGGCGTTCCCCGTAGTATCGCCACCGCCCTACTCCGCCGCGCGATGCAAGACGACGGCGGCCAGCGGGGGCAGCGTCACGGTGATCGAAAACCGGTCGCCGCGGCCGGGAGCCGCGGTCGCCGCGATGCCGCCGAGATTGCCCTGGCCGCTGCCGCCATAGTCGCGGGAATCGGTGTTGATGCGCTCGCGCCAAACCCCGTCCTTGGGCACAACGAACCGGGTCCCGGGGCGCGGGACCGGCGTGAAATTGCACAGGACCGCGACCATTTCTTCCTCGTCGGAACCCCGCCGCAAGTATGCCAGCGTGCTGTTTTCCGCGTCTTCGCAATCGATCCAGGCAAATCCGTCGCCGTCGCCGTCGCGTTCATGCAGCGCGGCCACCGCGCGGACCACGCCATTGAGATCACGGACCATGGATTGGACGCCCCTGTGCAGGGGTTGATCCGCCAGATGCCAATCGAGACTGCCGTCGTGGTTCCATTCCTGTACCTGCGCGAACTCGTTGCCCATGAACAGAAGCTTTTTGCCCGGATAGGTAAACATGAATGCGTAGTACAGGCGCAGGTTCGCAAATCGTTGCCATTCGTCGCCCCGCATGCGGGCCAGGATTGAACCCTTGCCGTGCACGACCTCGTCATGGGACAGCGGCAGGATGTAATTCTCCTGAAATGCGTACAACAGTCCAAACGTCAGATCGTCGTGGTGATGACGCCGGTGCACCGGATCCCGAGCCATGTACCGCAGCGTGTCGTGCATCCACCCCATGTTCCACTTGAATCCGAACCCCAGGCCACCGGCGGACGTCGGTCGCGAAACCAGTGGCCAGGCGGTCGATTCCTCCGCGACCGTCATCGCGTCCGGATGACGTTCATACACCAGTTCATTCAGCCGTTTCAGGAACGCGACGGCATCCAGGTTTTCCCGCCCGCCGTGGACGTTGGGGACCCATTCGCCCTCGGCGCGGCTGTAGTCCAGGTACAGCATCGACGCCACCGCGTCGACACGCAGGCCGTCGATATGGAACTGGTCAAGCCAGTACAGCGCATTCGATAGCAGGTAATTCCGCACCTCGTTGCGGCCGTAGTTATAGATCAGCGTTCCCCAGTCCACGTGGCGGCCCCGGCGCGGGTCCGCATGCTCGTACAGGTGGGTGCCGTCAAATTGCGCCAGCCCGTGTTCGTCCTCGGGAAAGTGCCCGGCAACCCAGTCGAGCAGGACGCCGATTCCCGCCCCGTGGCATCGGTCGACGAAGCGCCGAAAATCGTCGGGGCCGCCGAAACGACTGGTCGGCGCGAACAGACTGATCGGTTGGTAGCCCCACGAACCGTCGAACGGAAACTCCGACACCGGCATCAGCTCGATGTGGGTGAAGCCAAGGTCCCGTACATACGGGATCAGCGCATCGGCCAATTCGTCATAGCTGAGCGCGCGCGCGCCGTTTTCGGCCCGGCGCCAGGACCCGGGATGGACCTCGTAGATCGAGATCGGCGCGCGGTGATGCGGAACGGCGCCGCGCTCCGCCATCCAGTGGTCGTCGGTCCAGTCAAAGCCGTCAAGGCGATGGACGATCGACGCCGTCCGCGGCGGTCGCTCGGCCCTGAGCGCATGGGGATCCGACTTCAACGGCAGTACGCGGCCGTCGGCGGCCCTGATTTCGTACTTGTACAGCGCGCCTTCGCCAAGGCCGGGAAGAAACATTTCCCATACCCCGCAGCCGGGGTGGTTCCGCATCGGATGCCGGCGGCCGTCCCAGTCGTTGAACGGGCCGACAACGCTGACCCGCCGCGCCGCCGGCGCCCAAACCGCGAACCGCACCCCGTACACGTCGTCAATGGTCGCCGGATGCGCGCCCAGAATACGGTAGCTCTCGAGGTGCGCGCCGGCAGCCAGCAACCGCGCGTCATCGGCGGTCAGCGTCGACGGAAACCGGTACGGGTCGTCGATGATGTTTACCGCCCCGCCCCGCGAGATTCGCAGTCGATAGAAAGCCGGCGCCGGACCGTCGAGCGTACAGGCATATACGCCGGCGTCGTGGATGCGCCGCATTGCGCCCAGGCGGTCGCCGGCGCGGTCGATGACATCGACGCCATCGACCCCGGGCAGAAACGTGCGCAGCACGCACCGCCCGTCGGCCGTTGCATGTGCCCCCAACACTGAAAACGGGTCGTGATGATCCGCAGCAACGATGGCCGCAATGTCGGATGCCTGGTCTTTGCTCAAATCCGTTCCGCCTTTGCACCGAACCTGCCGCCCCTGCCGGCGACCGATGCCGGATGAGTTGCCGAGGGATCGGCGGCTGGCGGGGCAACCTATGGCCGAACGGAGAAGTGTGGCAAGCGCGCCGATGGATTCGGGATTCGCGTATTACTGGCGGCGGCATGTCCCACTGTGGCAAGTTGCGCCGTGATGAACCACGCCAGCTACCCCGCCTCCCCGCCCGGGCCGGATCGCGCCGCCGCCGCCGGGCTGGTGCCGGAACTGAACGACTTGCTGCGCCGCCTGCAACAGGAGCGGCACGAGCGGCCCTACCTCAATCCAGTGCTGCTGCTGGCGCACCATATTTCGCAGCGCCTTGCCGACGGGTCATTGGACGCCGCCACGCTGGGGGACGCCATTCAAAGCCTGAGTTCCGACGGCTTCCTGTGGCGGGCGGAACGCCTGGCGATGATTCTGGGCGAAACCCGACCGGCAACGAACCGAAAGCACCTGACCACACTGTTCCGGCGCCTTGCGCACGAGGACGGCGTCCTGCTTCCGTTTGAAGTGTTCCAGCGGCGGCTTGGCAGGGTCTGGATCGGCGCCGTCATCACAGCCCATCCCACCTTCAATTTGCCGCCGGATTTGATGGTGGCGCTGACCGAACTGGCGACCGCGTCCGGCGACGACGGGCGGCCGCTGTCGGCGGCGGCGCGCCGGTCCCGCAAAGCTCTGGCGCGCGACAAGGAGCATCGGCCGGAAGCGATGACACTGGAAAGCGAACACACGTTGTCGCTGCACGTCATCCAGAACCTGTCGGCGGCGCAGCGCGAGGTCTATGACGCGGCGCTGGGAGTGGCCTCCGAACTGTACCCGGACGAATGGATCGCGCTCCGGCCACGACTCATGTCGGTGGCCAGCTGGGTCGGATACGACCTCGACGGGCGGTCCGACGTTGGCTGGATCGACACGCTGCTCGCACGCATGCGCGGCCGCCGCAGGCGTCTTGCGCTGCTTGCCGCCAAGGTCGAGGAACTGCATGCAGACTCCGACATCTCCGCGATTCCGGTCGCGATCGAATCCCTGGCCGCCGCCGCAAACCGCATCGCCTCGGCAATGCTGTCGGTCGATGACGAGATCGAGTTGTTTGCCGCCGCCAGCCGCCAGCCGGAGCAGGCGCAAGAGTTCATTCAAGACGTATCGCGCCGCATCGTCCGCGGTCGAAGCAACCGCCTGGTCGAACCCTCACAGCTGACCGACCTTCTGGACCCGGCGATCGCGGCGGCGCAGGGCGGTGCCGCACATCCCGCCGCCGCCCGCAAGATTGCGGGCCTGCGGGCCGAGATCGACAATGCCGGGCTGACGATGGCGCACGTGCATATGCGCGTAAACGCCATCCAGTTGCATAATTCCATTCGTTCCCGCACCAGGCTGGACTCGAACCCCGACGATCCGCGCGTGCGTCAGACATTTCTGGATCGCATGGACACGCTGTTGGATGACGTCCAGCGCGAAACGATCAATTTCGGCTCGATCCTGACCGAAAAAGCGTCGGCGCGGCGGCTGCTGATGGTTGCCGCCCAGGTGCTGAAATTTATTGACCCGACGCAGCCTGTGCGGTTTTTGATCGCCGAGTGCGAAACGGCGTTCACGCCGCTCGTGGCGCTGTATTTCTCGCGCATGTTCGGCATCGAGGATCGCATCGATATCTCGCCGCTGTTCGAGACCCGCCGGGCGCTCGAGGCCGGCACAAGAATGCTCGAAACGCTACTGGGCAATCGCCACTACCGCGCGTACGTCGAGCGCCGTGGACGCATCTGCGTGCAGGTCGGCTATTCCGACGCTGGCCGCTACCTTGGGCAAATCCCCGCCGCCGCGTCGATCGAGCGCTTCAAAAGCCGATTGGTAAAGGTGCTTCTAAAGCTGCGGTTGGGGCATCTGGAACTTGTCGTTTTCGATACCCACGGCGAATCCATCGGTCGCGGCGCCCAGCCGTCAGGTCTTGCGGCGGCGCTGGAATACGCCGACCCGCCGGCGACCCGGCGGGCGTTTGCCGACGCCGGCATTGCGGTCACCGAGGAGATTAGCTTTCAGGGTGGGGACGGGTGGCTCTACTTCCTGTCCCCGAACGCCGCGCTGGCGGCGACGACCCGGATGCTGGAGCACGCGCTGACACCGCCGGACGATACTCCCGACCCCTACTACACAAAGAGCGAAAGCATTCGCGAACTGTTCACCGTCGTCAGCGAGTTTCAGCGCGATCTGACCGACGACCCCGACTACGGCACCCTTTTGGGTACGCTGGCGCCGCACTTCACATATCCATCGGGAAGTCGCGCATCGGTGCGACAGCAGACCGGGGCGGCGGTGCAACGAATTCGCTACGCTTCGGATCTCCGGGCGATTCCCCAAAACGCGGCGCTGCAACAACTCGGATTGCTCGCCAATTCCTGGGGCGGGTTTGGTGCCGCGGTAGCGCGCGCACCGCAGAGTTTCGCCTCTCTGTACCGCAGCTCGCGGCGGCTGAGACTTTTGGCCGGGATCGCCGAATACGCGGTCACCGCGACGAATTTCGATGCCGCCCATGCCTATGTCGAAAGCTTGAACCCTGGATTGTGGCTGCTGCGCGCCTCGGAATCCGATGACTGGCAGACATCGGCGCAATTTCGGCGAATTGCCAACATGCTGGAGCCGGGCCGCCACCACGACCGCCAGGATCGCATCGTGCGGCGATTGCAGGCGGACTATCTGGCATTGATGGAAGGCATGAAAGAAGTCACCCCGGACGGTTCGTGGCCCACGGCGGCGCCGCAACTGGCGCCCGGCGCGCGCCAGGCGCTGGCCGTATTGCACGGAATCCGCGTCGCGCTGATTCACGAGATCTATGCGCTGGCGAGCCGCATTCCCGACTTCGCGCCCCAGGGCAACACGACCCACCGCGAAATCGTGCAGCAGATCCTGCATCTTGACGTGCCGGGGGCAATGAGCGCGCTGCACAAAATCTTTCGCGACCAGCCGGAGCCGCCGCCGACTGCCGAAGACTTCGGCGAGCCGGCCACCTACCGCGGATCGGAACACCGCACCTACCGTGGACTGCACGACGAAGTGTTTCGGCCACTGGAGGCCTACCACGATCTATTGCTGCGCGTGGGTACCGCGATCACCCACTGCATCGGGTTCTTCGGCTAGTCGTCGGCCGCCGTCGCGACCGACACCGATGGCGGGCCGACATACTCGAAGTGCCCCGGGTCGCTGTTGCCGAACAGGTGGCCGGACGTAAACCCCCACCGGCTCATGATCGCTACCAGCCGCGGGTCCTGTGCATTCGCCTGCACACGCGGATCGTCGCCGTAGTTCAGATCCACCGCCGCTCCCCAGGCGTGCGGTGAAATACCGCGGCCCTCCGCGATCAGCCGCGGATTGTCGCAGCCGCGGAACGCGGACGGCTCGATCAGTTCCGAAAGTCCGTCCTGCACCAGTTCGTTCATTGCCCCGACCAGCGCCGGGATCAAAACGCGGTGGCAGCGTACCTGCCCGAGCAGCGGCACGTCGGCGATGACCATGTTGGCCGCCTCCCATGCCGCGTCGCGGCGGAAATTCCGCCCGTCGGTCGGACGATAGGCAAATTCCCCCAGTTGCCGCTTGATCTCGGCCTGCGGCAGGACCGCGGCAAAACCGGGAACAAAATCTGATGGCGTAAGGGACCGGAGCCGGAATCGCGCGTCTTCGGGCAACAGCGCCTCCATGCGTTCGACGACGCCGTCCTCCGGGCCGACGAAACGGATCAAAATCGACCGGCGGCTTTCGCCTTCGGCCAGGTTCGGATCGGCCACGGCGATTTCGCGGCGCAGGATGGCGTCGTCCGGCACGACGCCGCGCACCGTCAACACGCTTCCGTCGACAAGCTCGATCACGGCGCCGGCGCGCAACCGGCGGACCAGCGCCGATGTTTCGCTCAACAGCGCCTCACCGGCCCCAAGCGAAGCCGCCAACGCCCCGTCGTCACCGCCAAGCAGGGCGCCGAACGACGCGGGATCGAACGCCAGTCCATCGAGCAGGTAGCGGTATCCGTCACCGGGCACGGTATCCACGGCGACCCCGTCGGCGTCGCGGGTGGCGACGAACGCAATCCGCGCCCGCGCGATATCGGCGACATGGGTGACATCACCGAATTCCGCCAGACCGGCGCGAAAGGCGTCAAAATGTTCCGCTTCGACCGAGGCGGACAGCAGCAGTCCTTGCGGCGCACCGCCCGCCGAGGCGGCAAGCGCGACCACCAATGCCCCCGCCGGACCAATCGCCCGGAGCAGCGCGGCAGTCACGGCCATCGCCGGCTAGTGCCCGCCGCGATGCAACACGGCGTCCGCGACGCCGGTCTCGTACGCCTGGCCGGCGGGAGTAACCCGCAAATCGCCAGGAAACGCCGCCTTGATCAGGCCCTTGCGTTCCAGCGCCCTCCACACCGATTCGTTGCCCAACCCGGTCGCGTCGCTCGCCATCACCAACGCCGCGCCAACGTGAAAGTGATCGCCGTGGGCGTGGGGAAAGCGGACGATCCGCACGCCGCCGCTATCGTCGTCCGGCTCCGACGAATGCGGGTCTTGCGCCAGCGCCTGGAACAGCGCCAGCGTCTTGCACTGCAGCGTGTTCAGGCGAAGCGGATTGTTTTTCGGCGGCATGTTCAACTGTCGTCCAAAGTGATGTAGCTGCGCTCCAGCGCGTGCCGCAATGCGCCGAATCCCGCCAGCGCCTCCTCGTAGGCCTCGCGCAACTCGCCGAGGTCGAGCGAGGAAGTCGGGTCCAGGCTTGCGCCGGCTTTGGTGTCGCCGAGGCGGATCACTTCAGCCAGGTACCTCGCGCGCAGTTTTGAGACTGCAGCGGCGACGCGAAGAATCCGTTCCTTCGTCAACTTGCCGGTAGCGGCTCGAATGGCCGCGCGGTTTTATTCCCGGATCTTCTGCTCGAACTCCTGGAACATCCGGCGGTGGCTGAAATCGTCAAAGGAGTCGGAATTATGGTGGTCCATTCGCAAGCTTTCCCGCTTTCGTTCGGCTTCCATCGCATAAGCGAATTGGCGCGCGCGCGCAAGGCTCGCCCGCGAGGCGGCCACCTTGACCGGTGCCCCACGGGCGGCTAGGAACGAATCCGTATGGGCCGCGCCCTCCTCCTGGCGTTTCTGTTCGCCGCCGTCGCGGCCGGCGCTGCAGCCGCGCAGGATCCGGTTCGGATCACCCGCCTTACTCACATCTACGGGATCGCGCCCGACCCCGATGACCCGTCGGCAATCCTGGCCGCAAGCGAGCGCGGCATCTTCCGCGTGACGGCGGACTCGATGGCGGCGCCGGTATCCGCGGACCAGACCGCGGTTTCCGCTTTTGCCGCCGCCGGCTCGATCGGACTTTTTTTTGCCAACCTTGCACCGGACGCCGACGGGGGGCCGGAAAACGCCGCCACCCGCGGCATGCGGGTGTCGATCGATGCCGGACGAACCTGGACGGTGGTGGCCGCCGTTGGCGCACCGTCCGAGCCGTTCCTTGCCCTGCACGGCTCTGCGGCCAACTATTCGCGGCTGGTCGGTGTCGCCGGCAACGTGTTCCACAGCGAAGACGGTGGCCAATCGTGGATCGACGCCGGACCACCCCCGGCCACGGTAGTCGATATCGCCGCCGACCCGGGCGATGCACATGCAATCTGGCTCGGCACCACAGCGGGCCTGTTCCGCAGCAGCGACGACGGCGAAAGCTGGGCGCCGGCCAACCACCTCACCGGCCCGTCCGCCGTCACGCTGGTCGAATTCGCACCGGACGGAACGTTGTTCGCTTTCCTGCCGGGGGTTGGACTGCTGGCCGCCCCGGACGCCGTCGGCGGCCCGCGCGCATGGACGCAGGTCGCGCCGGCGGCGGCATTCGACGGCGCGTTGATCCATCTGACCGTCGCTGCCGGCGGCGTTGCCTATGCGGTTACCCAGTTCATGAAGATCGTTGTGAGTCGCGACGGCGGGCGCAGTTGGGCGCCCTTCGCCCGCTAGCGGGCGACCGTACTCCCGATTGCGCGCCAGCGGGTCTTGAACGGCCCGGGATCGGTTCGTATATAGCAAACCGATACAGCCGCCACCGCGCGCGTGCGCCGTGCAGGCAAGGGTCACCGGGAGCCTCTCGTGGATATCCGCACGCTCTGCCTCGGCCTCCTCTATCGCGAGGAGGCGACCGGCTATGAAATCCGCAAGAAATTCGAAGGTCCGCTCGGATACATCCATGAGCCGAGCTTCGGATCAATCTATCCGGCGCTGAACCGCCTTGCGCGGGACGGCCTCTTGGTGCAGGTCGCCGGCCAAGCCGGTGGCCGCCCCGGCAAGAAGACATACCGGATTACCGACAAGGGCCGCGCGCAGTTTCGCCACCAATTGCACGAACAGATTCCGGGCGCCGACCGTCTGCACTCCGATTTTCTTCTGACCATGCTGTTCGGCAGCCTGCTGTCCGACGACTTTGTCGACGCCGCGATCGCACGGCGCATCGAAATCTATCGTCAGATCGCCGATGCCATCGACTGCGACTACGACATCGCCACCGGCGACCCCGGCATTGCCCTCGTCCACGATTTCGGCCTGGCCATGTGCAAGGCCACCGTCCAGTTCCTCGAAAACGTCCAGGCGGATCGCCGGTTGCGTGACACCGCCGGCGAACACGCCACCGCCGCCGAACCAGGGGTAGGAATCCGATCATGAGAGTCTCATACATCGTCGCGTTGGCCATTGCCGCGGCGGTTGCCGCCTGGATCGTCTCGGGCCAATTCGGCGGCGACGGTGGGCCGGATGTTTCCGCCGACGCCGCCATGCCCGAGGATGCAGGACCAGGCCCCGGAATCATGACCGTGCGCACGACCGAGCTGACGGCGACCGAACGGCCGCGGGCCGTTCGCGTCCGCGGCCAGACCGAAGTCAGCCGGTCGACGGTGGTGCGCTCGGAGATCGGCGGCACCATCAACGAAATTCTGGTGGCCAAGGGCGACCGCGTCACCGCCGGACAGATTCTGGCGCGCGTCAATCTTGCCGAGCGTGTTGCGCGCCTGGCGGAGATCGAGGCGCTGGTGAAGCAACGCGAGGTCGAATACAGCATCGCCCGGTCGCTGGTCGAACAGGGCAACCGGCCGATGACCGCGCTGTCCGCGGCCGAAACCGCACTGGAAAGCGCATCGGCCGCGCTACAACTATTGCGACTTGAGATCAACAAGGGCGACATCGCCGCGCCGTTCGCCGGCATCATCGAAGATCGCACCATCCAGATCGGCGACGTCATCGGGCCGGGCGCTCCGGTCGCGCTGATCGTCGACGAGGACCCGTTTCTGGTTGCCGGCAACGTGTCTGAAACCGACATTGCCAGTGTAAAGGTCGGTGGCGACGGAACCGCCGAGTTTCTGGACGGCACCATCGTCTCGGGCACGATCCGTTTTGTCGCCACCGTGGCCGACCCGCAGACCCGCACGTTCCGCGTCGAGCTGGAGGTGCCCAACCGCGAACGCACGCTGCGGGCCGGTCTGACCAGCAACATGGTCCTGCCGGTCGGCCTGACGCTCGCGCATTTTGTCTCACCCGCCGCGTTGGTCATGGACGAGGCCGGAACCCTGGGCGTCAAGGCCGTCAACGGCGACGGAATGGTGGAGTTCATGCCGACGCGGGTGCTTGCCTCGGACGGCGACGGGGTGTGGCTGGACGGCCTGCCCGAACAGGTCGAAATCATCACGGTCGGGCAGCAATTCGTTCGCGCCGGCGATGTCGTGCAGGTTGTCGTCGACAATGGAGCAAACTGATGACGGCGTTGATTTCGGCCGCCCTGAATCGGGCGCGCACGGTCTTTCTGACGCTGGTGCTGCTGCTTGTGACCGGCGCCGTCGCCTGGATCACGATTCCGAAAGAGTCGCAGCCCGACATCGACATTCCGATCATGTTTGTCAGCGTTTCCCATTCGGGCATCTCGCCCGAAGATGCGGAGCGGCTGCTGATTCCGCCGTTCGAGAAACGGCTGCAAGCAGTGGACGGCGTAACCAAGATCACCGCTACCGCAGGCGAAGGATTTGCCAACTTCCAGCTTGAATTCGACGCCGGCTTCGATGCCGAAACGGCGTTGCAGGACGTCAAGGACGAGGTCGACATCGCCAAGCGCGAATTGCCGTCCGACGCCAACGATCCGGTCGTGCAAGAGATCAACGTCGGGCTGTTTCCGGTGGTGGTGGTGGCGCTGTACGGCGACGTGCCCGAACGCACATTGGTCGCCGTCGCCTCGCGTCTGAAAGAGGAATTCGAGGGCCTGCCGAATGTTCTGGAGGCGAATGTCGTCGGCGACCGCGACGAGTTGCTGGAGATCATCGCCGACCCGACACTGATGCAAAGCTACTCGGTGTCGCCGTTGCAGTTGTTGCAGACGGTGACCCAAAACAACCGGGTGATCGCCGCCGGCGCTTTGCAGGACGAGCGCGGGCGCTTTCCGATTTCGGTGCCGGGACTGATTCGCACCGCCGAGGACCTGTTCGGGCTTCCGGTAAAGGTATCCGGCGACACCGTCGTCACCCTCGGCGACATCAGCGAGGTGCGGCGCACGTTCAAGGACCGCGAATCCTACGCCCGCTTCAACGGCCAGCCGGCGGTAATGATCGAAATCACCAAGAAGCTTGGCGAAAATCTGATTCAGACCGTCGAGGGCGTTCAGGCGGTGGTCGACATCGCCGAGGCCAGCAGTCAGTGGCCGACGGGCGTGCGGGTCGAATTGATTCAGGATCAGTCGGAGGAAATCCGCACCCTGCTCGCCGACCTCCAGAACAACGTCATCATCGCTGTACTGCTGGTATTGATCGTCGTCATTGCCGCGCTGGGCATACGCAGCGCATCGATGGTCGGCATCGCCATCCCCGGATCGTTTCTGATCGGTATTCTGGTCCTGCAGGCGTTGGGGCTGACCATCAACATGGTGGTTCTGTTTTCGTTGATTCTCGCGGTCGGATTGGTGATCGACGGCGCCGTGGTCGTCACCGAATTCGCCGACCGCCGCATGGCCGCGGGCGACAACAAATTCCGCGCATTCCAGACGTCGGCCCAACGCATGGCCTGGCCAATCATCGCGTCGAACGGAACAACGCTGGCGGCCTTCCTGCCGCTTTTGTTCTGGCCCGGTATTATCGGCGAATTCATGAGCTATCTGCCGATCACGATGATCGCGACATTGGTCGGCTCGCTGGTCATGGCATTGATTTTCATCCCCACCCTGGGATCTCGATTCGGCAAGGCGGGAACGGCCAATGCCTCGGCATTGGCGGCATTGGCCGCGACCGAAACTGGAAGCCTGGACGACATTCGCGGCATCTCGCGGGCATATGTGTCGCTTTTGCGCGTCGTCGTCGCCCATCCGGTTATCGTCGTCTTGCTGGCGTTCTCCACCCTGGTCGGGGCAGGACTGCTGTACTCGGCCAAGGGCAAGGGCATCGAGTTCTTCCCAGATGTCGACGCGCAGAGCGCCGCCGTTCAGGTACACGCTCGCGGCAACCTGTCGGTGGATGAAAAGGATCGTCTGGTCCGCGATGTCGAGGCGGAGATCTTCGGTATCGCGGGGATCGAGTCCGTCTACACCAGCGTCGGCGGCGGCAACGGCCAAGGCGATGTCGTCGGCATCATCCGCCTTGGCTACGAAGATTGGGACAAGCGCCCGAAGTCAAAAGAGATCCTCGACGAAATCACCGCCAGGACGGCGGGCATCGCCGGCATCACCGTCGACTTTCAAGAGGCCGAGTTCGGCCCACCGGGCGGGGGCCGACCGATCCAGCTTGAGATCTCGTCGGCCAATCCGGCGCTGATCGTGCCGGCGGTCGAGGCCGTACGCGACAAGCTCGCCGCGATGGACGGCATCTCGCTGATCGAGGACAGCCGACCCATTCCGTCCATCAAATGGCAGTTGATTGTCGACCGCACCCGGGCCGGACTGTACGGCGCCGATGTTACGACGGTCGGCAACATGGTGCGCCTTGTGACGACAGGGGTGCAGGTCAGTTCCTACCGACCCAATGACACCACCGAGGAAGTCAATATCGTCGTGCGGTACCCACCCGGCAAGCGCAACATGGACCAGCTCGACGAATTGATCGTGCAAACCCCTCGGGGGAACGTGCCGGTTTCCAGTTTCGTCGAGCGCAGCGCCATACCGGACGCGGGCAACATCGTCCGCATCGATGGCCGGCGAGTCATCAATGTCGGGGCCGACGTTGACGAAGGCGTGCTGGCGGCGGCCAAGGTCCAAGAATTGAAGACCTGGCTGGACTCATCGCCGCTGCCGACCGGGGTCGGCGTCAGTTTCCGCGGCGAGGACGAAGAAATCGCCGAATCGCAGGTGTTTCTGGCGCGGGCATTCGGCGTAGCGCTGTTTATCATGGCAATCATTCTGATCACCCAGTTCAACAGCTTTTATCAGGCGCTGATCATCCTTTCGGCGGTCATCCTTTCGACCACCGGCGTTCTGTTGGGTCTGGTCATCGCCGGCATGCCGTTCGGCGTCGTGATGTCCGGGGTTGGGGTCATTACTCTGGCCGGCGTGGTAGTCAACAACAACATCGTACTGATCGATACCTACAATCGCATGCGAACGATGCACCCGCCTCTCGAGGCCATCGTGCGCACGGGCGCGCAACGCCTGCGACCGGTGTTCCTGACCGCCGGCGTGACGGTATTGGCCCTGGTGCCGATGGTATTTGGCTTCAATGTCGACCTGGTGACGCGCGAGATCACGTTTGGAGCTCCGGTCGGCGCGCTATGGCAGCAATTGGCGATCGCCGTCGTCAGCGGGCTGATCATTGCCACCGCGCTTACGCTGCTGGTGACCCCAAGTCTGCTGGCGATCGGCGCCCGCCTCGCCGCATGGCGGGATCGCCGGCGCGCCCGGCGGACGGAACATCATGGCCAGGCTTCAGCCGCCGCGGACCCTTTGCCCGCCGAGTAGGTGCGGCCCGCTAGTGCACGATCGAGGCGGGCGGACCCGGCTGCCGCGAATCGACCGTGTCGGCGTCCTCGTCTGCCGGCGCGGCCGCATCCGTCGCGCTATCCGGCGTCTGGCGCCATTGCGCGGTTTGGGCATGCCGCACCAAGGCGACCGGAATCGCCAAGGCGTACAGCAGCGTCACGGCGACGAGCGTCAACCACGGATAGCTGGTCAGCGCCGCGATCACCGCGCCCAGCACAACCAGCAGCGGCAACACGTGCTCGCGGCGGATACGAACACGTTTGAACGAAATGGTCGGCAGACGGCTGATCATCAGCACCGAGATCGCCAGCACGAACGGCGCCACCAGTAGCGGCCAGCGAAAGAATTCCCATCCCCACTGAAACGATGCCGCCAACGGCAGGATCGCAAACGCCGCCGCGGCCGGCGCGGGCAGCCCGACAAAAAACGCCGAACGGCCCGGGTGGCGGTCCGGCTCCTGCTCGGTGTTGAAGCGCGCCAACCGCAGCGCGCAGCATACCGGATAACACAGGACGACGATCCAGCCGACGCCGCCGAGATCGGCAAGCGTCCATTCGTAAAGCAGTATGACCGGCGCAACGCCAAAGCTGAGAAAATCGGCCAGTGAATCGAGTTCGGCGCCAAACCGCGTTACGCCCTTCAGCAGCCGCGCCAGACGACCGTCGAGTCCGTCCATGACCCCGGCAACGACAATGGCAAGCACCGCCGCCTCCCACTCGCCGACCAGCGAAAACCGGATCGACGTAAGTCCGGCGCACAGCGAAACCACGGTCAGCATATTTGGAATCAGGCTGTTGACCGGCAAGGGACGCATGCGGGGACGCCGGATCATGGCTGTTTCCTTTTGCCTTTGGGCGGCAACTCCGGCACCGAGATCAATTCGCCCAATACCGTTTCGCCGCCGATCATCGTCTGCCCGGGCTGGACTCGAAGGTCGGTTCCGGCGGGCAAGTACACGTCGGCGCGGCTGCCAAAGCGGATGATGCCCATGGGTTCTCCGGCGACCACCGCCTGCCCCTCACGGGCATCGCAAACGATCCTGCGCGCCACCAATCCGGCGATCTGGACAACCACCACGTCGGCGCCGTCCGGCGTGTTCAGGTGGACCGCGTTGCGTTCATTGTCGTCACTCGCCTTGTCGGCGGCGGCGTTCAGGAACTTGCCGGGGCGGTAGCGAATTCGCCGCACTTCGCCGGCCACCGGAAACCTGTTCACATGCACGTTGAAGATGCTGAGGAAGATGCTGATGCGCATCCAGCCCCCTGCCGCAAGGTCCATCTCCGCGGGCGGGTCGGCCGGACCAACCGACAATACCTTGCCGTCAGCCGGGCTCAGCACCAGGCCGTCGCCGTCCGGGGCGACGCGGGCCGGGTCGCGAAAGAAATATGCGCAGAACGCGGTCGCCAACGCTCCGACCCAGCCGAACGGCGTCCACCACCACAGCGCCGCGGTCAGCACGATGCCGATGGCGACAAATATTCGGCCTTCGGGGTGGATCGGCGCGGCGACGAGCTTCAGCGCGCTCGGCCCTTCTGGTTTCGTCATGCTGCCCCTACCGCCTCCGCCAGCCGCGCCTCATGCTCGGCCGCTTCCTGTTGCCGGTTCCACATTCCCGCATAAACGCCGTCCAGCGCAAGCAGGCGCCGATGCGTCCCGCGCTCGACAATCCGCCCGCCGTCGAGAAAGAGAATCTCGTCGGCATGAATCACCGTCGACAGGCGGTGGGCAATGATCAATGTCGTTCGGCCCGCCGAAACGTCGCGCAGCGACGCCTGGATTTCCTTTTCCGTATGGGAATCCAGGGCCGACGTCGCTTCGTCGAACAACAGGATCGGCGGATCCTTCAGCATCGTGCGGGCAATCGCCACGCGCTGCTTTTCGCCGCCCGACAGCTTCAATCCGCGTTCCCCCACCCGGGTCTCGTACCCCTCCGGCAAACCGGTGACAAACCGGTGAATGCTGGCCAACCGCGCCGCCGCTTCGATCTCCGCCTGGCTGGCGCCCGGCTTGCCATAGGCGATGTTGTAACCGATGGTATCGTTGAACAGGACGGTATCCTGCGGCACGACGCCGATCGCCTCGCGGAGGCTGGCCTGGGACACGTCGCGCAGGTCCTGACCGTCGATCCGCACCGCGCCGTGATCAACGTCGTAGAAGCGATACAGAATCCGAGAAATCGTCGACTTGCCGGCGCCGCTTGCGCCGACGAGGGCAACGGTATGGCCGGCCGGCACACGGAAACTGACATCCCGCAGTATCGTACGGTCCGGGTTGTATCCGAACGTCACGTGGTCAAATTCGACCACGCCCTCCGGTACGGCCAGCGGGCCGACGCCGGGCGAATCCCGGATTTCGGCGCCGACCTCCAACAGATCGAACATCACCTCCATATCGACCAGCGACTGCTTGATTTCGCGATACACAAAGCCAAGGAAGTTCAGCGGCATGTACAGCTGCATCAGGAACATATTGACCATCGTGAACTGGCCGACGGTCATCGTGCCGCGGGAAACCGCAATCGCGCCCATCAACAACAACGCCGCAAGGCCGCCGTACATCACCACCGCCTGGCCCATGTTCAGCAGCGAGAGACTGGTCTGGCTCTTGACCGCCGCCGACTCGTAGGACTTCAGCGAGCGGTCAAATCGAGCTGATTCATGGGCCTCGTTTCCGAAGTATTTGACCGTTTCAAAGTTCAGCAAGCTGTCGACTGCCTTGGTGTTCGCTTCCGTGTCGGCGCTGTTCATCGCGCGGCGGTACTTGAGCCGCCACTCGGTCACCGCGATCGTGAAATAGACATAGAACGCCACCGAGCCGAACGCGATCAGCGCGTACCAGACTCCGAACACCACGTACAGGATGACGCTGACGATGGCGATTTCGATGAACGTCGGCAGAATGTTGAACAGCGAAAAGTTCAACAGGAACTGGATGCCCTTGGTTCCCCGCTCGATGCCCCGCGAAAGCCCGCCGGTCTGGCGGTCAACGTGAAACCGCAGCGACAGCCCGTGCAGATGCTTGAACGTTTTCAGCGCGACCGAACGAATCGCATTCTGGCCGACGCGCACGAACAGCCAGTCGCGCAGTTCCCCGAACGACGTGACCAGCACCCGAGAAATCGCATAGCCCAGCACCAGACCGACCGGGATCGCCACAATCGCGCCCTGGGTCGCCGTCAGCCTGTCCACCGCCGCACCCCAGAAGAACGGCGCGTAGACATTCATCACCTTGGCCCCAACCAGAAACGCCATCGCGAACACCACCCGGACGCGGAGGCCGGGGCGATCCCGCGGCCACAGGTACGGAAACAGCGTCAGCAGTGTGCGGACCTGGTTTCCGGCCTTTTCCGGCAGCGATGGGTCAAAGGGGGCTCGGCGCATGGCTGTTCGACCTCGGCGGGGTGTCCGGCGCGGAATGCGATGAACCGGGAGTAGGCGCCCGCAGTTGCGGCCGTCAACCTTTCAATTCTGCGGCGGCGCCAGCAACGTGAAGATTTGTCCGGGGTAGATCAGGTCGGGGTCGTCGATCTGGTCGGCATTGGCGAGGAAGATCACCGTATACAACAGGCCCTGGCCATAGGTGGCCCGGGCGATGCGCCACAGGTTCGTGCCCGGCTGCACGATCACTTCCCCGGCCGCAAGGCCAGCGACCGGGGCGGCGCGCATGAACGGCAGTTCTACCCGTGCGACCACGATGCCGGCGACATCCACCTGTTCCAGGCGCAACAGGTGACGGCCAACGTCGAGCGGCTGGTCCGGCGTCATCTGCCAGAACCCGGCTTCATCGGGCGCGCCGATGCCGACGGCGTTGTCGTCGACGAATACGCGGATTTCGGTGCCGGTGCGCGCCTTGCCCGACAGGACCACATTGCCGGCGTCGTCGTACTGCACCGCATCCAGCGTCAACTCACCCGCCCGCGCGCCCGGATCGGGGATCGCGCCCTGCAACAGCCGTGGCGCCGCGGCGCCCTCTCGATCCTGCAATACCGCCACGGCGCGATCGCCAGGCGGGCCCGCGTCACCGGGAACCACGACCGTAACGACCTGGTTCGAACGGGTGACGATTCCGTCCGGCGTCACTGCCCGCAGCGTGATTTCCTGCGGGCCAGCGGCCAGCGGCCCCTCGGGCGCCACGACCCATTCGCCGAACGGGTCGGCGCGCGTGACCGCAAATGCCTCACCCCCCGCCTGCACGGTGACTTCGGCGCCCGGCTCGGCCCGACCGGCGATGACTGCCTGGCCTTCGGGTGTGACCCGCACGATGTCGAATGTCGGCCTGGCCACAGCCACTTCGGCCCCCGCGCCCGGCACCGGCGCCGCAACAGGCGGTGCGGCGGCGGCGACTTCGGGCGCAGCGGCCGCCGGTCGCGGAGTCGGCGCGGGT
>JAQBXG010000203.1 GCA_027625125.1 Pseudomonadota bacterium | reverse complement strand
AGTTTTACTCCGGCGCAACCGGATTACCCGGCCGCTTCAGTGAGGGAGTTTTGCTCCGGCGCTTACACTGGTGCTGCGGAACAGCGGATTGTGGGTGGTGCCGGCCGCTCGCGGCTCGCGCACATAGGGGACGGCGGCCCGATTGAATCCGACCCAGGTCACCAGCCCCTTCAGGTACGGATCCGATTCCTTGAGCCGCACGACCTCGTTCACCAGACGCCGCGACAGCAGGCGGAAATCGCCCGCCTCCACCGGCAGGTCGATTTCCGAGATCGCGCCGATCACCCGGTACGCGGCCCGCGTGAACCACATCCTGAGCGGATGTTCACCCAGCCGCCGGGTGCGGACCGTGTAGACCATGTCGGCGCCGTCGCGCCACTTGTCGACCAGCTGCGGAATCACCTCGGGCGGGTCCTGAAGGTCGGCGTCCATGAATACGACAGCGTCGCCCGAAGCGTAATCGATCCCCGCCAACGTGCATTCGAAAACGCCGAATCGCCGCGACATCGTCAACACCTTTACGCGCGGGTTGCCGACTGCGTGTTCCCGCAGGATATCCAGTGACCGATCGGTGGAATCGTCGTTGACGAAGATCAGCTCGTAGTCCAGCGGCAGGGCCGAAAGCGCCGCTTCGAGCCTTCGCACCAATTCCGGAATCACTTCTTCCTCGTTGCGGAGGGAAAGAACGACCGAAATCCGTTCTGACTTTTGGCTGCCGGGGTCGGCCATGGGCAAACTGTGTTGACGTGCCGCCGGCGCGAAGGCGGGAGGGCCGTGCGGCTATCGGGCCGGGGCCGGGTGGAAAAACGCTGCGACGACTTCGGCGGAGTTCCGTCGGAACGCAGGCAGCAACGAGGCTGCCTTATGATTATCTACGTCCGCAGCCGTGTAGGTAAAGGTCCCGTAGTGCGGCGCGAGGCCGAACATCGCCGCAATCTCGCCCAATGTCACGGCTTTGGCCGAAGCCAGATTGAAGATTCCGGTTTCGTTGCGCGCCAAGGCAATGCGAATGAATTCGACGACGTCGCGGTGGAGAATGGTGTTCAGGCGCGAATCGGCGGTAAGGGTCAGCGCCGCGTCCGGCTCCCGCACCATGCGCAGCAGATTGTTGGGTCGCATATCCGGCCCCAGCATGCCCGCGGCGCGCAGGATCAAATGGTTCGGACAACGGTCCCGAACCACTGCCTCACAGGCAACCTTGGCGCGGGCGTAGGGGTGTTGGGGGCCGTCCCGGTCGATCTCTTCGTCCTCGCCATGGCGGACGCCATCCCGCGGGTAGACATCGATTGTCGAGACCAACAGGAATTTGCGGTGCGGCACTTGCGCCAATTGTTCGGTCAGACGCACGCAACTTTCAATGTAGGCATCCGGGTCCGCGGCGGCAGAAGGGCGCGGCGGTTCAAAGGCGCAGTGAAGAATGGCGTCAAAAGGTTTCGCGGCCGCCTTCTGCAACGCGTCGGCGGAATCGCCCCGCACGAACGCGACCCCGCCCAGCGCCTTGTGTGCGGCATGGCCGAGGCCGCTGGCCGCGCCGGTCACCACGATTCCCCCACCGGCAGCGGGCGAGGCGGTCACGCTTCGACCCACAATCCACGCATGCCCAGCGCCGCCGGGAATGCATTTGCGAAAAGGCCGCACCCGGCAGCGCCATCGTCGGCCGACGGGCGGCGCGGAAAGAAGGCGTCCGGATCGGAGTGTTGTCGCCAGGCTTCCATCACGTCGAAGGACCGCAACGCCACCCCCCGGATCCGCCGGGCAAATCGTGGTGCCGAAGCGCGGATTTGAACCGCGGACCTACTGATTACGAATCAGTTGCTCTACCACTGAGCTACTTCGGCGCAGAAAAAGCGGCGGGACGCTATGCCGCACGGCCGCCAGCGTCAACGCAGTCCCCTAGGCGTCGCGCGCGACCGCGACGGTGATGCGGCCCGGCACGCCGGTGCGGTCCTTTGCCATCTGGTGGACGCGACGGATATCGACGCGGAAGATTTCGTCGCCCGCGGCGGCGCGAACCAGCTCCATCAGCTGCGGCAGCGGATCCGCGGTCAGCGGTTCGCGGTATTCAATATTGTCGTGCTGCAGCGCCGTCGGGTGAACCTCCAGGTACAACTCGCCGTCCAGCCAGCCGACCTTTACCGGCTGGTCGACCACGGTCACCGGCGTGCCCTTGACGATTTGCGGGTACAGCGCGGCAATGTCGTCGGGGTACATGCGGATGCAGCCGTGGCTGACGCGGCGGCCGACACCGGCGGGTTTGTTTGTGCCGTGAATCAGATACGCGGGCCAGCCAAGGTAGATCGCGTGCGCGCCGAGTGGGTTGTCCGGGCCGGCCGCGACCACCGCCGGCAGGTTCGGGCGCTCGGCGCGGATCGATGCCGGAGGGGTCCAGGTCGGGTTCGTGCGCTTGGAGGTGACCGTCGTTTCCCCCATCGGGGTGTTCCAGCCGGACTGGCCGATGCCGATGGCAAAGCTTTGCACTTCGCCGCCATCGGGCGGGAAATAGTAGAGCCTGAGTTCGGCGAGGTTCAGCACGATGCCCCTGTGGGGCGCATCGGGCAGGATATGTTGGGCCGGCAACAGAACCCGGGTGCCGCCGCCGGGAAGCCACGGGTTGACGCCGGGGTTGGCGGCAAGCAGTTCGACATACCCGACATGGAACATCATCGCCACGTCGACCAACCGGTCGGCGGCGGTGACGCGGTAGTGTTCCAGCGAGCCGACCACCGTGTCCGGGTTTGCGACGGCGTTGTCCTGGGCCACGGCCGAAAAGGAGAAAAGCGGCCCCGCGAGTAGTGCGAGGGCCGCTCTCCGAAACGTCGTGGTTCGCGAAAGCGCCATGCCTTTCGCTTCCGGCTCGAATACCGGAATCTATTTTCTCATCATGTCCATCGTCGCCCGTTCGGCCATCGCGGCGGCCGCCTGGGCGGCGGCAGCGGCCTGGTTGGCGGCG
>JAQBXG010000005.1 GCA_027625125.1 Pseudomonadota bacterium | reverse complement strand
TCAGCGATGCCGCACAAGCGCAACCCGATCCTTACCGAAAACCTGACCGGCTTGGCCCGCGTCGTCCGCGCCGCGGTGGCGCCGGCGATGGAAAACATCGCCCTGTGGCACGAGCGCGACATTTCCCACTCGGCGGTCGAACGGGTCTTTGCCCCCGACGCGACCATCGCCCTCGATTTTGCGCTGGCGCGCCTGGCCGGGGTCATCGACAAGCTGGTCGTGCATCCAGACCGCATGCGCGCCAACCTCGACAGCCTCGGCGGGCTGGTGTTCTCGCAAGGCGTGCTGCTGGCGCTGACCCAGGCCGGAATGAGCCGCGAGGACGCCTATCGCGTGGTGCAGGAATGTGCCGGCAAGGTATGGAACGACGGCGGCTCGCTGCGGGACGTACTGCGGGCGGATTCGCGGGTTGCCGGTATCGTCGACGATGCGGCGCTGGCCGCCGCGTTCGATCTGGAAGCCCACACGCGGCACGTGGATACGATCTTCGCGCGCGTGTTCGGCGACTGAGGCCGCCGGCGCCGGCCCGCCCCCCGGGCTACTCGGTGCTGATCTGTTCGCGGGCCGTCTTGCGCAGCGCTTCCATCTGACGGCGCACCTGGTGCTCCGACACGGATGCTTGGTTCTTTTGCAGGTCACCCCAGACCTTTTCGAACACGTCCTCTTCCCCGGTCCGCTCGAAGTCCGAATCCACGACCTCCATCGCATAGGCCTCGGCGTCCTGGCCGCTCAGGCCCATCACTTCGGCCGCCCACAGGCCCAGAAGGCGATTCCGGCGGGCCGTGACCTTGAACCCGACTTCCTCGTCGTGAGCGTATTTGCCCTCGAAGGCCTTCTCCCGATCGTCGAAGGTGGCCATATTTCGCGCTGCTCCCGGGTGCTGGTGTAGCCCCTAGGCATAGCCGCAGACGGTGGCCGAATCAATCGCGCCGGAGCCGCGAATTCGGGATATTCGGCTAGTTTGCCTTGCCGGGGCTTCGTTGTGCCCCCATTTGAATTCGGCTAAGTTGCGCCCCGCGCGGCGGCGCGCCTCCAACCCCCGCAGGTCCGACATGTCGCGACGCAGGCAAATCTACGAAGGCAAGGGCAAGGTTCTGTTCGAGGGGCCGGAACCGGGCACAATCGTCCAGTATTTCAAGGACGATGCGTCCGCGTTCAACAACAAGAAGATCGGCACGATCACCGGCAAGGGTGTGTTGAACAACCGCATTTCCGAATACCTGATGACGTGCCTGGGGGATATCGGTATCCCCACCCATTTCGTGCGCCGCCTGAACATGCGCGAACAACTGGTGCGGGAGGTCGAGATCATCCCGCTCGAGGTGGTAGTGCGGAACGTCGCCGCGGGTTCGATCGCCACACGTTTGGCGATCCCCGAGGGCACCACGCTGCCCCGCTCGATTGTCGAGTTCCGCTACAAGGCGAAGGAACTCAGCAATCCATTTGTGTCGGAAGAGCACATCACGGCGTTCGGATGGGCGACTCCCCACGAGCTTGACGAGATGATGCAACTTTCGCTGCGCATCAACGACTTCCTGTCGGGGCTTTTTCTTGGCGTCGGCATTCGACTGGTGGACTTCCGCATCGAGTTCGGGCGGTTCTATAATCAGAACGACGAGATGAGCATCATCCTGGCCGACGAAATCAGCCCCGATTCCTGCCGCCTTTGGGACTCCCGGACCAGCGAACGCATGGACAAGGACCGCTTTCGCCAGGACATGGATCGTGTCGCCGAGGCCTACCAGGAGGTCGCGCAGCGGTTGGGAATCCTGCCCGAGAGCGGCCCGCGGGACATCCAGGCGCCCAAGTTGATGCAGTAGCCCGCCGTGAAAGCGCGCGTCGAGATCACCTTGAAACAGGGCGTGCTGGACCCGCAGGGAAAAGCCATCGCCAATGCGCTGGAACAGATGGGATTTGCCGGCGTCGCCGGAGTGCGCCAGGGCAAGGTCATCGAAATCGAGCTGGCGGAAACCGACGCCAGGCGCGCCGAAGAATCCGTCCGGTCGATGTGCGAGCGGCTGTTGGCCAACAGGGTGATCGAGGACTACACGGTCGAACTCGGCATCTGACACCGGAGCGCGTGGATGCAGGCGGTGGTGATCGTGTTCCCCGGGTCCAACTGTGACCGCGACGTCGCCGTGGCGCTGGAACGGGCGGCCGGAAAACCGCCGCTGATGATCTGGCACAGGGAAACCGACCTGCCGCTGGCGGACTTGATAGTGCTGCCGGGCGGCTTTTCGTACGGCGACTATTTGCGCGCCGGCGCAATGGCGGCGCAGTCGCCGGTAATGCGCGAGGTGCGCGCCCGCGCCGGGGCAGGCGTGCCGGTGCTGGGCATCTGCAACGGTTTTCAGATTCTGACCGAATGCGGGCTTTTGCCCGGGGCGCTGCTCAGGAACTCGGGTCTGGCGTTCGTATGCCGCGACGTCTGGTTGCGCGTGGAGACCGCCGACAGCGTGCATACGCGCGCCTATCGCCCGGGCGAGGTGGTCCGCTTTCCAATCGCCCACCACGACGGCAACTTTCGCGCCGACCCGGATACGGTGCGTGCGCTGGAGGACGGCGACCGCATCGCCTTCCGCTATTGCAATCCCGCGGGCGAAGTCGGCGGCGGCGCTAACCCCAACGGCTCGGTCGACGACATCGCCGGGATACTGAACGAGCGGCGCAATGTGCTGGGGCTGATGCCGCACCCGGAGCGGCTGGCGGACCCGCGGCTCGGCGGCGCCGACGGCGCGCGGATGTTTGCCGGCCTCGTCCAGGCTCTGGCATGAGTCCCTCGGCCGCCGCCGCGCGCACCATGCCCGAAATCGCCCGCGAGTTCGGCCTGTCGGACGCCGAGTACGCGCTAAGCCTGTCGATTCTGGGGCGCGAGCCCAATATCACCGAGCTTGGGCTGTTCTCCGTGATGTGGAGCGAGCATTGCTCGTACAAGAGCTCGAAGAAGTGGCTGCGGACCCTGCCGACCAAGGCGCCATGGGTCGTTTGCGGACCCGGCGAAAACGCCGGCATCGTTGATATCGGTGGCGGCCAGGTGGCGGTGTTCAAGATGGAAAGCCACAACCACCCGTCCTATATCGAACCCTATCAGGGCGCAGCCACCGGGGTCGGCGGCATTTTGCGCGACGTGTTCACCATGGGCGCGCGCCCGGTCGCCAACCTGAACGCGCTCAGATTTGGAAGCCCCGACCATGCGAAAACCCGGCACCTGGTCAGGGGCGTCGTCGCCGGCGTCGGCGGATACGGCAACTGCGTCGGCGTGCCGACAGTCGGCGGCGAATGCACGTTTCACAGCAGCAATAACGGCAACAATCTGGTGAACGCGATGACCGTCGGCATTGCCGACGCCGACCGCGTCTTCTATTCCCGCGCCGCCGGACCGGGCAATCCGGTGGTGTACGTGGGGTCGAAGACCGGCCGTGACGGCATCCACGGCGCGACAATGGCCTCGGCGTCGTTCGGTGGCGAGGTCGAGGCCAAACGCCCGACCGTGCAGGTCGGCGATCCGTTCACCGAAAAACTGTTGATCGAGGCCTGTCTGGAGCTGATGGCCACCGACGCCATAGTCGCAATTCAGGACATGGGCGCGGCGGGGCTGACGAGTTCGTCGTTCGAGATGGCCGGCAAGGGCGGCCTGGGCCTGGAGCTGGACCTGGACGCGGTGCCGCAGCGGGAAACCGGCATGAGCGCCTATGAAATCATGCTGTCCGAAAGCCAGGAGCGCATGCTGATGGTGCTGCGGCAAGGGGCCGAGGACGCAGCGCGGCGCATCTTCGAGAAATGGGAGCTCGACTTCGCGGTGGTCGGCCGCCTGACCGAAACCGGCCGGTTGGTGCTGCGCCACGGCGGCGAGATTGCCGCCGACATGCCGATTGCGCCACTGGCGGAGGCCTCGCCGGAATATGACCGGCCCTGGCGCGCGCCCGCCGCCGCGCCGATGCTGGCCGCAGACGCGGTAGCGGAGATGCTGCCGCCGCCTGACGCGCTGCGGAAACTACTGTCGTGTCCCGACCTGGCATCGAAACGCTGGGTGTGGGAGCAATACGATCATATGGTGATGGCGGATACGGTTCGCCGCCCCGGCGGCGACGCCGCCGTGGTCCGCATTCACGGCACCGATCGCGGTCTGGCGGTGACCACCGACTGCACGCCCAGGTACTGCCAGGCCGACCCCCGCACCGGCGCGATGCAGGCGGTGGCGGAGGTGTGGCGCAATCTGACCGCCGTCGGCGCCCGGCCGCTGGCGATCACCGACTGCCTGAACTTCGGCAGCCCCGAACGGCCCGAGGTGATGGGGCAGTTTGTCGCCGGAATACAGGGGATTGCGGATGCCTGCGCAGCGCTGGACATGCCGGTCGTTTCGGGCAACGTCTCGTTCTACAACGAGACCGAAGGCGCCGCGATCCAGCCGACGCCGCAAATCGGCGGTGTGGGTCTGGTCGACGACCTGGACCGGACCGCCGGCATGGCGATCGCGGACGGCGATGCATTGGTGCTGATCGGCACGACGGCGGGCCACCTGGGTGCATCGTTGTACTTGCGCGAAATCGTCGGACGCGAAGAGGGCGCGCCGCCGCCGGTTGATCTGGCAGCGGAACGAATGCACGGGGATTTCGTGCGCCGACTGATCGCCGGCGGGCGGGTGGACGCATGCCACGACATATCCGACGGCGGCCTGTACGTCGCGGTCGCGGAAATGGCGATCGCCGGAGGAACGGGCGCGGCGCTGCATCTGGAATCGGAGGCGCTGCCGCTGTTTGCCGTGTTGTTCGGCGAGGACCAGGGCCGCTATGTGCTTGGCGTCCCTGCCGCAACCGCCGCCGACCTGGTCGCCGAAGCCGCCACCGCCGGCGTGCCGGCCCGCGTGATCGGCCGTGCCGGTGGCGGAGATTTGACAGTGAACGGCGATTGGCCCATATCGGTTCAGGAACTTGCGGCGGTCAACGAAGCGTGGCTGCCGGCCTATATGTCCGGGCAACGGCCCGAGGAGGACCGCTGATGGCAATGGATGCCTCGGAGATCACGAGACTGATCCAGGAGGCGTTTCCAGACGCCGACGTGACGATTCAGGACCTGGCCGGCGACGGCGATCACTATGCCGCGAGGGTGGTCTCCAGCGCCTTTTCCGGGTTGTCGCGGGTGCGGCAGCATCAGATGGTATACGCGGCGTTGAAGGGCAAGATGGGCGGCGATTTGCACGCCCTGGCCCTGCAAACAGAATCGCCGGACGCCGGCTAAACACACGCCGCGCGCGCGGCATCGGAGGATCAAATGAGCGAGAACCCCGTATTCGAACGCATCCGGCAGGACCTCGCGGACAATTCCGTGGTGCTGTTCATGAAAGGCACGCCCGCGTTTCCGCAGTGCGGATTTTCCGCCGCGGTCGTGCAGGCGCTGAACAACCTCGGCGTCGAATACAAGGGCGTCGACGTGCTGATTGATCCGTCGTTGCGGCAGGGCATCAAGGAATTCGCCGACTGGCCGACCATCCCGCAGCTGTACGTGAAGGGTGAGTTTGTCGGCGGCTGCGACATCGTCCGCGAGATGTTCGAAGCAGGCGAGCTGCAACAGTTGTTGCAGGAAAAAGGCGTCGGCATGAAACAACAGGCATCCGCCTAGGCCACACACCCCCATTCCGGCGGGCGGCCTCTGTTGCGCCGCCCGTTCTCCTTGTTTGGACGACCGATGCTTCGCACATCCGCCGTCAGGTTCGCCGTCTGGATTCTGGCGGCGAGTCAGGCGATTTCGCAGACGGTCGTCGTACTTATGATCACGCTAAGCGCGTTGATCGGCCGGACTCTGGCGCCGACCGAGGCGCTCGCGACGTTGCCGGTCGCGACGTTCATCGCCGGCACCGCGTTGGCGATGGTTCCGGCATCGTTGTTCATGGGACGTTTTGGCCGCCGTCCCGGGTTTGTGATCGGCGGCAGCCTTGGGCTTGCCGGCACGGTGGCAAGTTGGTCGGCGGTGAATGCCGGGAGTTTTGCCGGATTCGTCGCCGGCAGCATTCTGATCGGCATGTACCAGGGCGTCAGCCAGTATTATCGGTTTGCGGCCGCCGACGTGACCGGCCCCGAATATCGCAGTCGGGCGATTTCCTGGGTGCTGGCCGGTGGCGTGGTGGCGGCGATCGCCGGTCCGGAAATCGCCAAACGCGCCGCCGACTGGGGCGAAGTCGCATTTGCAGCGCCGTTTCTGGTCGCTGCCGGATTGGCGGCAACCGGGATCGTGCTGGTCCTGTTCCTGAATATTCCCCACACCCGGGTCGATCCGGCGGTGGCGGCGGGCCGCTCATTGGGAGAGATCATGCGGCAGCCGGTGTTCCTGGTTGCGGCAATCGGCGCCGGTTCGGCTTTTGCGGTGATGACCCTGGCGATGGTGTCGACGCCGTTGGCCATGACCGGCCACGCCCATTCCATTGAGGATGCGGCGCTGGTGATTCAGTTTCACGTCTTGGGCATGTTCTTGCCGTCGTTCTTTACCGGACACCTGATTCACAGGTTCGGCGTGCTGCCGGTGATGTTCACCGGCCTGGCGCTATTGTTCGCTCACGTCGCCGTCACGGCGTCGGGCATCGGATTGCCGCATTTTCTTGCGGCCCTGACCTTGCTTGGGGTCGGGTGGAATTTCATGTTCGTCGGCGGCTCGACGTTGTTGGGGGAGGCGCACCGCCCTGAGGAGAAGGCAAAGACCCAGGCGGCCAACGACCTTCTGGTCTATGGGTTTTCAATCACCGGCTCCGTGTCATCCGGCATCTTGCTGGCCGCTCTCGGCTGGACAGGCGTGAATATCGCGGCATTGCCAGCGCTGGCCGGCGTGGCCGGGTTGACCGTCTGGTACTGGCTGCGGACGAGGCCATTGCCGGCCTGACCGCGGACAAAAAAAGTCCGCGGACGATGCCGCGGACTTTTGAATGCAGATTCGCGCCCGGTCAGCGCGAGTAGAATTCGATCACCAGATTCGGCTCCATTTGCACCGGATACGGAACGTCGGCAAACGCCGGTACGCGGACAAATGTACCCTTCATCGCGGAGTGGTCGACCTGCACGTATTCCGGCACGTCCCGCTCCGGTGAATCCGCGGCGGCAAGAACGATGTCGTTCCCCTTCATGTTGCCGGCGACCTCAATCGAGTCTCCTTCGCGCACCTGATAACTGGCGATGGTCACGCGCCGACCGTTGACCAGCACATGCCCGTGGCTGACCATCTGCCGCGCGGCGAACACCGTCGGGACGAACTTCATCCGGTAAACGACGGCGGCCAGCCGGGTTTCCAGCAAACCGATCAGGTTTTCGGAAGTGTCCCCTCGGCGCCGCGACGCTTCGGCGTAAAGATTGCGGAACTGCTTCTCGGTGATATCGCCGTAATAGCCCTTCAATTTCTGTTTAGCCTGCAACTGAATGCCGAAGTCGGAAAGGCGTCGACGGCGCGCCTGGCCGTGCTGCCCGGGCCGGTAATCCCGGCGGTTGACGGGACTCTTGGGACGTCCCCACAGATTCTCGCCCAACGCGCGATTGATCTTGTATTTGGATTTGAGCCGCTTGGTCACGGGATCCCTGCTACTACGGCGCCAACCCCAAAAAACGGCGGAGCGCCTGCGTTTCCAGCTTTCGTGGAGCGCGCGTACTATACGGAGCCGCTTGCCGTTGTCAAACCTTGCGATGCCGGGTCAAAGCCGTCACGACCCCCCGCAGCGTCCGCACTTCCTGCCCGGTCAGGGCGGCGCGATGGAACAGGTTGCGTATATTGCGGATCATGCGGGGCTTTTTTTCCGGAGGCTTCAGAAACCCGCGGGCGTCCAGCTCATCCTCCAGATGCTCGAACAGCCCAAGCAGCTCGTCGCGGGTGGCGGGCGCTTGCTGCCCGCCCGCCGCCGGTCGCCCCGCAGGCCCGGACGAGGCCAGGAACCATTCATAGGCGGTCAGCAACACGGCCTGCCCCAGATTGAGGGAGGCAAAGGCCGGGTTGGCGGGAATCGACAGGATTGCGTCCGCCAGGGCGACATCGTCGCTGTCCAGGCCGGTCGCCTCTCGCCCGAACAGAATCCCGGCCGCCGCCCCCGCGCCCTCCAGTTGCCGGAGCCGGGCGGCGGCCCGGCGCGGGGACAGTTCGTCCTTTTTCATGTCCCGAGGGCGAGCCGTCGCCGCCAGCACAAATCCGAGGTCGGCGATTGCTGCCGTCGTTGTCGAATACAGCCGCACGTTGTCCAGAATTTCGGTGGCGCGGGAGGAAGCCGCAACCGCCTTGTCGTTCGGCCAGCCGTCGCGCGGACGCACCAGCCGCAAATCCCGCAGGCCAAAATTGAGCATCGCCCGGGCGCAGGCGCCGATGTTTTCGCCCAGTTGCGGCTCCACAAGTACGATCACCGGACCGCCCAGGGGCATGCTGCGGCTGCGGTCGGTCCCCGCCATCGGCGCCCTGGTCGCCGCTATTCCGCGGCCTTTACGAGCCGGGCCGGCGCGTTGCCGCGATACAGCTTGTAGACGATCGAATCGTACAGCGCCTGAAACGACGCATCGATGATGTTTGCCGACACGCCGACCGTGGTCCAGCGGTGACCGGACCCGTCGATGCTTTCAATCATCACCCGCGTTACCGCGCCGGTGCCCTGGCTGAGAATCCGCACTTTGTAGTCGACCAGTTCCAAATCGGACAGATAGGCCGAGTACTTGCCGAGGTCCTTGCGGAGCGCGTGGTCGAGTGCGTTGACCGGCCCGTTGCCCTCGCCGACCGAAATCAGCGTTTCGCCGTCGACGATCGTCTTGACGGTCGCATCGGAGGTGGTGATCAACTCGCCGACCGCGTTGTACCGGCGCTCGACAATAACCCGGAAGCTGTCGACCTCGAAATACTCGGGAACCATGCCGAGGGCGCGAAGCGCAAGCAGCGCGAAGCTGGCTTCGGCGCCGTCGTAGGCATACCCCTGCGCGGCCCGCTCCTTCATGTCGTCGACCAGCGGCGCGATGCGTTCGTCGCCGGGGTCAACATCGATCCCAACCTCTTTCAGGCGGGCAAGAACGTTGGCGCGACCGGCTTGGTCGGAAACCAGCACGTGCCGCCGATTCCCGACAAGTTCCGGCGCGACGTGTTCGTAGGTCCGGGGGTCTCGCGCCACCGCCGATCCGTGCAATCCGCCCTTGTGCGCGAACGCGGCGTCGCCGACATACGGCGCATGCGCGTCGGGGGCGCGGTTCAGACGTTCATCGAGCATGCGCGAGACTTGCGTCAGGCGGGTCAGCGCCTCGTCCGAGACGCCGGTCTGGTAGGCGTCGGCGAATTCCGGCTTTAACAACAAGGTCGGGATGATTGAAATGAGATTGGCGTTGCCGCACCGCTCGCCCAGGCCATTCAGCGTTCCTTGAACCTGACGGACCCCGGCCCGAATCGCCGCAAGGGTATTCGCGACAGCATTTTCGGTGTCGTTCTGGGCGTGGATTCCCAGGTTCGCCGCCGGCACCTGGCGGGCGACCGCAGCGACGATCCCGGCAACTTCGTGTGGCAACGTGCCGCCATTGGTGTCGCACAGAACCGCCCAACGCGCTCCCGCGTCCAGTGCTGCACGCAGGCAACCGACGGCAAAATCCGGGTTGGATTTGTAGCCGTCGAAGAAATGCTCGGCATCGAACATCGCCTCGCGATTCGACGCCACGACCGCGCCGATGCTGTCGGATATGACCGCCAACGCCTCCTCCAGCGTCGTCTTGAGGGCAACTTCGACGTGATAATCCCAGGACTTGCCGACCAGACAGACCGCCGGGACATCCGCGTGCAACACCGCCTGCAGCCCGGCATCGTCAGCCGCGCTTCGACCCGGACGGCGCGTCATGCCGAACGCGGTCATCGCCGCACGGGCGAGCTTTGGCGGCGACGCAAAGAAGTCGGTGTCGGTGGGGTTGGCCCCCGGCCATCCGCCTTCGACATAGTCTATGCCGAGGCTGTCGAGCTGGCGGGCGATCGCGTGCTTGTCATCGACGTTGAAATCAACGCCGCGGCTTTGATTGCCGTCGCGCAACGTCGTGTCGAACAGGTACAGGCGTTCGCCGCTCATCCCGCCCGCCTCCAGGTCGTGCCGCCGCTGCCGTCCTCGAGAACGACCCCGGCGGACTCAAGCTCGCCACGGATGCGGTCGGCGGTCCCGAAATCGCCATTGCGGCGCGCGGCGGCGCGCTGTTCGATCATCGCTTCGATCTGGCCGGCGTCCAGCGCGACACCGGCGCCGGCGTGGAACCAGGTATCGGCATCGGATTGCAGAAGCCCCAGCATCCCCGCCGACGCGCGCAGATCGGCGCCCGCCTGGGCACTTCCGGCAAGGGCGGCGTCCGCAAGAGCATGGAGGGCGGCCAGGGCCTCCGGCGTGTTCAGGTCGTCTTGCAGCGGACGGAGGACAGAATCCTGAAGCTCGCCGGCAGCCGGGTCCGCGTCGGCTGACGCCCGGTACCAGCGGTCGAGCGATTTCTGCGCCTGGGCAAGGCCCTCGCGGGTCCAGTCCATCGGCTGGCGGTATTGCGCCGCGAGCAACGCCAACCGCACCGATTCACCGGCGTGATCCTCCAGCAGCGAATGAATGGTCAGAATGTTGCCCAACGACTTCGACATTTTTTCGCCATCCACGGTCACGAATCCATTGTGCACCCAATAGCGGGCCAGCGGGGCGCCATCATGGGCGCAGGCGCTCTGGGCAATCTCGTTCTCGTGGTGCGGAAAGATCAGATCGCGGCCGCCGCCGTGAATATCGAACGTCTCGCCCAGATATTTCTGGCTCATCGCCGAACATTCGACATGCCAACCCGGGCGGCCGCGCCCCCACGGGCTGTGCCAGCCGGGCTGGTCGTCGCGGGACGGTTTCCACAAAACGAAATCCGCCGGGTCCCGCTTGTACGGCGCCACCTCGACGCGCGCGCCGGCGATCATTTCATCGCGATTGCGACCGGAAAGCGCCCCGTAGTCCGGCATTGACGCCACCGCGAACAGCACATGCCCCTCCGCTTGATACGCATGATTGGATGCAATCAGCGTCTGGATCAGCGCCAACATCTGCGGGATATGCGCGGTCGCCGCCGGCTCGACATCCGGCGCAAGATTGCCGACCGCAGCCATATCGGCGTGAAACGCCGCCGTGGTCCGGGCGGTGATTACATCGATGTCTTCGCCGCTGGCTTCGGCCGCGGCGATGATTTTGTCATCGACATCGGTGATGTTCCGCACATACGTCACCGTATCGTACTCCCGCCGCAACAGACGATACAGCACGTCGAATACGACGAACGGCCGCGCGTTGCCGATATGGGCATAGTCATAGACGGTCGGGCCGCAAACATACATGCCGACCCGGCCCGGCTTCAGGGGTTCGAATGGCTGCTTCCGCCGGGCGGCGGTGTTATAGAGAGTCAGACTCACGGTGTGCCCCCCGGTCGGGTACCACTTGCCGCCGCGCCCGTCCAGCCGCCGCGACGGAACCTGATCGGCCCTTATTCCTCGGCGCCATCTTTGCTCGACGCTTCGCGAAACCGGTTGGTGATCGGATATCGCCGGTCGCGGCCAAAGTTGCGGCGCGATATGCGGACTCCCGGCGGCGTCTGGCGCCGTTTGTACTCCGCGCCATAGATCAGGTTTTCAATCCGCGCCACCAGCTCAGCCGGATGGCCGGCGCGAATCACGTCCTCGACCGCCAGTTCTTCGTCGACCAGAGCGCCCAGGATCGCGTCCAACTGGTCATACGGCGGCAAAGAATCCTGATCGGTCTGGTTCGGACGCAACTCGGCGGTAGGCGTTTTGTGGAGGACGCTGTCGGGCAGGATCGGCCCATCCGGGCCCCGCCCGCCCGCCGGCACATGGGCGTTCCGCCACCGCGCCAGTTCATACACGTGAGTCTTGTAGACGTCCTTCAGCACCGAAAATCCGCCGCTCATGTCACCGTACAGGGTTGTATAGCCGACCGACATCTCCGACTTGTTCCCGGTCGTCAAAAGCATGTGCCCGAACTTGTTGGACAGCGCCATCAGAAATACCGCTCGGACTCGCGCCTGCAGGTTTTCTTCGGTAGTGTCGGGGTCGGTACCCGCGAAGGTCGTGTGCAGCACATCAAGGAACGCGTCGACCGATTGCTGGATCGGCATGGATTCAAGCGACGTCCCCAGCAACGCAGCGCACTCGGCGGCATCCACCGCACTCTCGCGCGACGTGTACACAGACGGCAGGGCCACGCAGCGGACGTTTGCCGCGCCGATCGCGTCGACGGCAATTCCGGCGCTGAGCGCCGAATCGACACCGCCCGAGAGTCCCACGACAACGCCGTGGAAACCGTTCTTTTCGGTATAGTCGCGCAGCCCGTGCACCAGCGCCCGGTACGTCATCTCCAACTCCCCCGGCGCGGGCGCGACCGGGCCAGGCTCGGGCCGCAAGCCGGCGTCGGTGCGAACGAACCCGACTTCCACCGCACATACGACCCACGGCGCCGCCTGCACAACGATCACGCCGCCCGCGTCCATCGCGAACGACGATCCGTCGAACACCAGCTCGTCCTGTCCTCCGGTCTGGTTGACGTACACAAGCGGCAGACCCGTTTCGCGCACCCGCGCCGTCGCTTGCGCCGTTCGGCGGGCGATCTTGTCGCCCTCGAACGGCGAGCCATTGATGGCGATCAGGATTTCGGCCCCCTGCTCCCGTGCCGCCGCCGCCGCCGCCGGCGTCCACATGTCCTCGCAGATCAGCACGCCGACCCGCACGCCGCGGACGGACACAGGCTGCGGCGGCGGCCCCGGCGCGAACACACGCTTTTCGTCGAATACGCCGTAGTTTGGAAGCTCGGACTTGCGGCATACCGCCTGGATCGCTCCATCGCCCAGCAAGAGCGCCGCGTTATACAGCGCGCCGTCGACCACCCAGGGCGCGCCGGTCAGAATCCACGGTCCGTTGTCCGCGGTCGCCGCCGCGATGCGGGCCGCCTCGTCGGCAACGGCCGCCTGAAAGCCGCGGCGCATCACCAGGTCTTCCGGCGGATAGCCGGAAAGATACAGTTCTGGCGCGACGATCAGGTCCGTGCCGCGCCCGGATTGAGCGCGAATCGCCATCAGGCGGTCGGCATTTCCGGGCAGGTCGCCGACCACCGGGTCCAGCTGCGCCACACAGATTTTCAGGGAGTAGGCCACCTCGGGCTACCGCTCGGCCGCACCGGAGGATTCACGATGCCTCCGCAACATCGGCGGCCAGAGTGCTGCGCAGGGACCGCAGGGATTCGGCGATCTGGAACGCGAGTTCCAGGCTTTGCGACGCATTGAGCCTTGGATCGCAGTGCGTGTGGTAGCGGTCGGACAGAGTCGCCTCGGTGATCTCCTGCGCCCCGCCCAGACATTCGGTCACGTCCTGGCCTGTCATCTCGAAATGAAGTCCGCCCGCCCGCGTGCCCTCAGCGCGGTGAACATCGAAGAAGTCCCGCACCTCGCCGACGATTCGTTCGAACGCGCGGGTCTTGTAGCCGTTTTCCGAAACGACCGTGTTGCCGTGCATCGGGTCGCACGCCCAGACCACGTTCCGCCCTTCCGCCTCCACCGCCCGCAACAGCGCCGGCAAATACCGCTGCACGTTGCCGGTGCCGAATCGGGTGATCAGCGTAAGCCGCCCGGCTTCATTTCGAGGATTGAGGATTTCCAAAACACGAAGCAGCTCATCCGGTTTCGCGGACGGCCCGACCTTGAGCCCGATCGGATTCGCCACGCCGCGCAGAAACTCGATATGCGCGCCTTCCGGGTCGCGCGTGCGATCACCGATCCACAACATGTGTGCGGATGTGTCGTACCAATCGCCCGATGTCGAATCGACGCGCGTCAGTGCCTGCTCGTATCCCAGCAACAGCGCCTCGTGGGAGGTAAAGAACTCGGTTTCCCGCAACCCGGCGAAATTCTCCGAATCGACCCCGCACGCCTCCATGAACGCGATCGCCTCGGTCGTGCGGTCGGCGATGTCGCGGAACCGCTCGCCGACCGGACTGCGTTCGACGAATCCCAGATTCCAGCGGTGGACGCGGCGCAGATCCGCATACCCGCCAGTCGCGAACGCGCGCAACAGGTTGAGGGTGCCCGCGGATTGGGTATAGGCGCGAATCTGACGCTGTGGATCGGGCACCCGCGCCGCAGCATCAAATTCGATCCCGTTGACGATATCGCCACGGTACGCAGGAAGTTCCACGCCGCCGCGGACTTCGGTCGGAGTGGTCCTGGGCTTTGCAAACTGACCCGCTAAGCGGGCGACTTTGACCACCGGCAGCGCAGCCGCGAACGTCAACACCACCGACATTTGCAGCAACACGCGGAACGAATCGCGAATGGTGTCGGCATTGAATTCGGCGAAGCTTTCGGCACAGTCCCCGCCTTGCAGCAAGAACGCCTTGCCCTCGGCGACGTCTCGCAGCCGCGCCCGCAGGTTCCTCGCCTCGCCCGCAAATACAAGCGGCGGATAGCGGTGCAATTCGGCCTCGATCCTGGCCAGCGCTTCGGCATCCGGGTATTCCGGGGCCTGCGCCGCGGGGCGGCTACGCCACGTGTCCGGCGACCAATTCCGGGTCATCATTCCATCCTTGGCAGTTGGGCGATGCTATACGCCGGAACTCATTGGATTGCCAGGAAAACTGGCGATCCCGCGCCTATTCGACAGTGACCGTCTTGGCGAGATTGCGCGGCTGGTCCACATCGGTCCCGTTGTGAACGGCGACGTGATACGCCAGCAACTGCACCGGAATGGCATACAGAATCGGCGAAACAAACGGGTCGACGGTGGGCAATGCGATGCAATGCGCGGCCGCCCCGCCCTGCGATTCGATGCCGGCGGCGTCGCTGATCAACGTCACTTTTCCGCCACGGGTGACGACCTCCGCCATGTTCGACGCCGTCTTGCGGAACAGCTTATCACTCGGCGCGATCACGATCACTGGAACTGAATCGTCGATAAGTGCGATCGGACCATGCTTCAGCTCTCCGGCCGGAAATCCCTCGGCGTGAATATACGAAATCTCCTTCAGTTTCAGTGCGCCTTCCATCGCGATGGCCGACGATGTCCCGCGGCCGATGAACAGCACGTCACGTGCCTCGCAAATCTCGCGCGCCAGCTGACGCAACCGCTCGTCGTGATTGAGAACCTCCGCCGCTCGCGCGGGCACTTCGGCGATCGCGCGGCACAGGCGAGCCTCGGCGTCGTGGCCGAGCGTTCCCCGCGCGACCCCTGCGGCGATCGCAAAGCAGGCTAATACGACGAGCTGGCAAGTAAACGCTTTTGTCGATGCGACACTCAATTCCGGACCGGCGTGGGTCGGCAACACGACGTCCGCTTCGCGCGCCATTGCGCTTTCCGGCGCATTGACAATCGCGGCGATGAACTGGCCATGCTTTCGCGCATAGCGCAGCGCGGCCAGCGTATCGTGCGTTTCCCCGGACTGCGAAACGAACACTGCCAGCCCGCCGGGTGGCAGAACAACATTGCGGTAACAGAACTCGGATGCAATATCGACCTCGACCGGAATAGCTGCGACGCTTTCGATCCAGTATCGCGCCACCGTCGCGGCGAAGTACGACGTGCCGCAGGCAACGATAGTAATGCGAGGCAGCACGGCGAAATCGAACGGGCATTCCGGCAACTGCACCGACCGAGTGACGGGATTGAAGTAGGTGTTCAGAGTCTCGCCGATGACCGTCGGCTGCTCATAGATTTCCTTCAACATGAAATGGCGGAAGTCGCCTTTGCCGGCCTGCGGGCCAGTCAGGCTGGTGCGCTTGATCTGCGGTTCGATGCGCTCCCCGTGCCCGTTCAAAAATGTCGCCCCGCCCGGAGTCAGACACGCCCATTCGCCGTCTTGCAGATAGGTCACTCGGTCGGTGAACGGCGCCAGCGCCAAAGCATCCGAACCCAGATACATCGCGCCGTCGCCCCAACCGACGACAAGCGGACTGCCGCGACGGGCCGCGATCAACAAATCGTCCCGGCCGGTAAATACAATCCCGAGCGCGAATGCACCCTCCAGTCGACCCAGCAGCGCTGCTGTCGCTTCCTCCGGCGACATGCCGTCGTCGAGATACCGGGTCAGCAGCTGCACTGCCGCTTCGGTATCGGTTTCGGTTGCGAATTCGTACCCCAACTTCGTCAGTTCGGCGCGAATCTCGCGGTAGTTCTCGATGATGCCGTTGTGCACCAGCGCCACGCGGTTGGTGGCATGGGGGTGCGCGTTCCGTTCCGTCGGCGCGCCATGTGTCGCCCAACGCGTATGGCCGACGCCCAACGACCCGGCCAACGGCGAGGTTCGCAGCAGAGCTTCGAGGTTGGCGAGCTTGCCCTCGGCGCGGCGGCGATCGATATGGCCGTCGACGACCATCGCGATTCCGGCGGAATCGTATCCGCGGTATTCCAGCCGCTTCAAGCCTTCGGTTAACACCTCCGCGGCCCTTGCGTCCCCGACGACACCGACGATCCCGCACACCGGCGTCAGCCCTTCCCGCCGGCGCTGTGTTTGGCGCGGCGGCGAGCGGCCCAGGCCGGAGTTTCAGTTTGCGGGGCGCGCGCAATTGCCAGCGCATCGTCGCCTACATCCCGGGTGATCGTGCTGCCGGCGCCGACCACCGCCCCGGCCCCGACGGATACCGGCGCCACCAGCGCCGTGTTCGAGCCGACGAATGCGCCATCGCCGATGCGCGTCGTCGCCTTCGAGAATCCATCGTAATTGCAGGTAATTGTGCCGGCACCGATGTTCGCCCCGGCGCCGACCTCGGCATCGCCCAGATAGGTCAGGTGGTTTGCCTTTGCGCCTTGCCCGAGCGTCGTGTTCTTGACCTCAACAAAATTGCCAACCCGCGATCCGGGTTCCAGCCGCGTACCGGGACGCAACCGCGCAAAGGGACCAACCGTCACGTCGTCCCCGATTTCGGCCCCTTCGATATGGCAGTACGCGCGAATGCGGGCGCCGTCGCCAACCGTGACGCCGGGGCCGAAGACCACGCCGGGTTCGATCACCACATCGCTGCCGACGCGGGTGTCGAACGAGAAATACACCGACTGCGGATCGACCAGCGTTGCGCCACCGGTCAGCGCCGCGGCGCGAAGACGCCGCTGCATGTAGGCCTCGGCCAAGGCGAGGTCGGCACGGGTATCGATTCCCATCATTTCGGCTTCGTCGCCGCGCACAACACTGCACCTAAGGCCCCGGGAACGCGCGATGCGCACCAGATCGGTCAAATAGCGCTCTTTCTTGGCGTTGTCGGCGGTGACCTCGGACAACAGGCCGTATAGATGGGCGCCGTCGACGACCATCATGCCGGAATTGCAGAGGTCAATTTTCAGCTGGTCGGCCGTCGCGTCGGCGGCCTCGACGATTTCCTCCAGCGCACCGTCGGCGCCGACGACCAGACGGCCATAGGCTCCGGGATTCTCCGGCTCGAACCCCAGCACCACCACTTCTGGCCCGCCGGAGGAGCGTCGCAGGTCCAGCATCTGCATCATCGTTGCCGGCGACAAAAGCGGCGAATCGCCATAGACAATCAGCACGTCGCCGGTGAACCCCGCAAGCGCAGGCGCGGTACACTCGACAGCGCCGGCGGTGCCGTCCGCAATGTTCTGCACCACGGCGACCGATCCCGGAACCGTGTCGGAAAGGTGCTCCGCCCCCGGCGCCACCACCAACACCGTGCGGCGCGCATCCAAAGCCGCGATGTTCGCGGCGACATGGGCCAGAACCGGACGCCCGGCCAGCGGATGCAGCACCTTTGGCAAGCGCGAGCGCATGCGCGTGCTTCGCCCCGCCGCGAGCACGACGGCCGCGAGTTCGCGGCGTTCTGATCCGGTTTTTGGCTTGGTCATCTACTGCGGGACTGGTTATACCAGCGGCGCACCGCTGCGAGGCGTGGAAATTGCCACAAACCGCTTTTGGCGGCCAATTCACGAGTTCCTACGAGGTTTTGCGCTTGGCCCGAACGTCGATCCTGTTTGATCTGGACGGGACACTGGTGGACACCGCCGCCGACCTGGCGTGGGCGCTGAACCAGTGCCTCGGCGAGATTGGGCGCCGCGCCGTTTCACAGGTTGAAGTCCGCCTGATGATCGGCGGCGGCATCGCGCAGCTTGTGTCGCTGGGGCTGGAAGCGACCGGCGGCCCGCTTGCCGCGCCGGAGCAAGATCGCCTGACCGGCCATTGCAAACGACTGTACGAAGCGCACGTCGCCGACCGCAGCCAGCCGTTTCCGGGCGTTGCCGAGGCGCTGCCGGTGCTGGCCGAGGCCGGTTTTGCCATGGGCGTCTGTACGAACAAGCCCGAGGAAGCGTCGCGCCGCCTTTTGTCCGCCCTTGGCCTTGGGCAATGGATTGCGGTGATCGTCGGCGGCGACACGCTGAGAATGCGGAAGCCCGACCCGGCCATGGCCCACGCGGTGGTCGAGCGGCTGGGCGCACCGCCAGATACCGCGGTGCTCGTCGGCGACAGCGCGACCGACGTGACCCTCGCGCGCGCGGCCGGCATTCCGGTGATTCTTGTGGACTACGGGTATTCCGCGGAGCCGGCCCACGCGCTGGGCGGCGATGCGGTGATTTCCAGCTTCGCGGAGCTGCCGGACCTGTTGCCGACCCTTTCTTGACTGCCGCCGGGGCACGCCGTATCACCGCACCGGGGCGCGGGGCTGTAGCTCAGTGGTAGAGCGCTCGTTTCACATGCGAGAAGTCGGTGGTTCGAACCCACCCAGCCCCACCAGTCTTTTCAAGGACTTGGATGATGGAAGTGCTGCGGATACTGATGTCGTAGCGGTCCACGGCGGGTCCCCAAGACTGCACCGAGAAGCTGCAACGCGGCACTTTCCGGACGATATTCGCTATAGTGAGGGGGAGTACTCGCAACACTCCGGGATCTAGACGATGACAAGCGTGGAGTCGGCTGGCCCGGCCGATCTGGGGCCTTGCTCGCCCTTCTTCATCGTTTCCGACGTTCGCCTGTAAGCGCCGGAGCAAAACTCCCTCACTGAAGCGGCCGGGTAATCCGGTTGCGCCGGAGTAAA
>JAQBXG010000202.1 GCA_027625125.1 Pseudomonadota bacterium | reverse complement strand
CTCCACCAAATTTAGCCCGCCAACTCAAAGAGTTGGCGGGCTTCCTCTTTTGTTCCCGACGTTCGATTCGCCTGCGGGGGAGCACTGGGGGAGCATGAGGGCGCGAAATTCCGGGTAGATCAACGTGTTGACCTAAGTCATTCGCAATCGGTAGGTCCGCGGTTCGAATCCGCGCTTCGGCACCAGATTCCTTGCCGCCGTCAGAACGCCAGCACCTTGCCGGCATCCGCCGTGGCCGCGGCGAGTTCGTCCATGGTGCTGCGCCGCGCGCCCGCCATGATCTCGGCGTCGGTCAGGCCACGGGCATCCATGCAGGTTCCGCAGAGGAGGATTCGCCCTTTACCGGTAAGGACCCGCTTCAGCATCCGTTCGACGTTGTAGTAGCCGTCCGGCGTCTGCTGGCCGGCTTTCGCCGCGGCGACGGCATCCGCCATCAGAAAGACGGTGACCGCGGTTTCCGGATTCTTCTTCAAGAGGGCATGGGCAAGGCGCAGCGCGTTGTAGCAGCGCTCGGTGCCGTAGGGCGGGTCATTCAGAATGAACAAAACGTCCCGGGACATGGATCATCTCTCCGGTTGGCGCCGGACGGGATCAGTCGCCGAGCACGCGACGGCGCTCCTCGAACTCCTCTTTGTCGATCTCACCGCGCGCGTACCGCTCCCTAAGGATGTCGAGCGGTGTACGGCCGGGCGGCAGCTGGTGCGGCGACGGTCCCTGCCACGGTCCGCCGAACCAGCGGATGAGGAGAACCGGGATTGCGATCACCGCTGCGAGCGCCAGGATCATGAATATCGGCCCGAAGATCATGCCGGATCCGCCCCAGCCCCACATCATCGGCATGCCATACCAGAAGGGCCCGGCTGGTTCCTGCGCCCAGGCCCAGTTCGGCGCCAGTGCACCTGTTGCGACAGTGAAAAGGGGAAGCAATCTTGTCATGCCGGTAATCTCCAGGTGTGCATGTTGCCGGGCGGTTGCAGGGCGGCGAAGGACCGCCCCGACGGTCGGTTGGCAGGCCTTCGTTCCGGGATGTTCGGCCATCCGTCAGAACCTGGCGAACAGCCAGTACTTTTCGAACGCGACCTTGCCGAGGTGGAGGGCGCGGCTGGGGCCGCGCAGATCTATCTTCGGCGCGGGCTCGGCGAAGAAGTCGCCGCTTCCGAATCCGGCCTTGCCGTCGCCGGCCTCGATGAAGCATTCGCCGTGGCCGGCAAACGCCTTTCGTTCTCCCTTGCCGGCGATCTCCGCGACGATGTTGTCGGCGACGATCTCCGCCTCGCCGTGGGCGAAAACGCCGGCCTTCGGCAGCGGCTTCCCCATCTTCAACATGATGCCGGTGACGTCGCCGATGGCGTAGACACCGGGAAAGCGGGTCGCCATGGTCGACCGATCGACCGGGACCCAGCCGCTTTCGCCGGTGAGTCCGCAGCCGCTGACCACCGCCGGTGCGCGGTGAGGTGGGACGTAGGCCAGCAGGTCAAAATCCGCGCCGGCGCCGTTGGCGAAGGAGATGCGCCGCGCGGCGGGGTCGACGGCCGTGACGGCGTGTTCGGGATGGAAGCCGATGCCCTTTGCTTCGACCATTCCGCGGACCTGCGCCGAAACCTGAGGGCCGGCGACCGGCATCGGCCCGGGCTCGGGGGTGAAGATGTCGATGCTCAAGGAATCGCGCAGCTTGCGCTTGCGGGCGTCATGGTCGAGCAGCAGCGCCGCCTCGTAGGGCGCCGCCGGGCACTTGAACGGCATGGCCCCGACCAGCACAACGATGCGGCCGCTCCGCACCTTGAGCCGCGCCTCCCGCAGGCTCTCCGCGCCGGCGAGCGTGTAGAAATTGTATCCGGCCTGCTGCAGTCCTGGAATGGCATCCGGGGCAAGCTCCGCGCCCAGCGCGACGACCAGGATGTCGGCCTTGAACTCGCGGCCGTTGACGCGGGCTGAGCGGTTCGCAGGATCGATGGAATCGACAGTTCCCCGTACGATCTCGACCTTCTTGCCGACCATCGCCGGCAGCGTCCGCGAAATCTGCTCCGCCCCGCGAAGCCCCACCATCAGCCACAGGAGCGACGGTGAGAAGATGTGGCGGGCTTCGCGCTCGACGAGCACGACTCGGTGCTGCGAGGGCAGCGCTTTGCGGAGACGCGTGGCGGCGACGATGCCGCCGATGCCGCCGCCGAGGATCAGAATCGTCTTACCACTCATGCGGCTGCCTCCGACGGACATAACACGCGCTTGACCGGCTAGCCCGGTTAAGCATACCATTCAATCAATACATTGACTGATTTACAGACGCGGTCGCCGCATGTCAAGCGAGAGTCCAAAGCAGATCCTTCTCAACCAGTATGCAGCGGTCGCGAAGGCGGTCGCCCATCCGCATCGCCTCGGGCTCCTGGAGCAACTCGCACAGGGTGAACGGAGCGTTGACACGCTGGCTGATCGCATCCGGATATCGACTGCGAACGCGTCTCAACATCTACAGCATATGCGCCGCGCCGGACTTGTCGCCGCTCGGCGGGAAGGCAAGTTCGTCTTCTGCCGGTTGGCGGACGATGCCGTCCTGGACCTGATCGCGTCGCTGCGGCGAGTCGCCGAAGCTAACTCGGCTGAGGTCGAGCGCATTATGCGCTGTTACTTCGAAGACCGTGACGGCCTTGAGCCCGTCTCGCGCTTGGAGCTGATGGATCGGCTCAAGATGGGACTCGTAACGGTCCTCGATGTCCGGCCCGAGGACGAATTTGCGCTGGGGCATTTGCCCGGCGCGGTCAACATCCCGCTCGGCGAGCTCGAAGAGCGGCTCGCGGACCTCGACTCACAACAGGAGATCGTCGCCTACTGTCGGGGTCCTTACTGCGTGCTGTCTTACGAAGCCATTGCGATTCTCAGGGCAAGGGGCTTCCACGTGCGCCGACTGGAGGACGGGCTGCCGGAATGGCGCGCAGCTGGCTTGCCCGTCGAAGCCGGCGCGCTGGGGTAACAGCTTGCAC
>JAQBXG010000201.1 GCA_027625125.1 Pseudomonadota bacterium | reverse complement strand
CGCTGACCGTGTCTTCGACCGGGTCAGCGCCCCGGCGACGGTGGTGCCATCGGCGAGGTCGACCAGCAGCAGATCGTGGCGGATGCGGCGGGCGATGCCGGCGCTGCCGACCGCCAGGCGCACCCCGGCGACCACCGGCAAGACCGGAAACCGCGGTGGCGCCAGCGGCGAGACGCGCGGCGGCCGCACGCCGGCGACCGGCGCGGTTTTTTCGCCCGCCGGTGCGGATTTGCGCGATGCGCGTTTTCTGGTTGCCATGGCTGCCCGGCGGCCGTTCTACAGCCCGGAAGTAAGGCGGGCAAGGCTGCCGCTGCGGCCCCGGCGCTCGCGTTGACAGGGGGCCGGGGCGCGCTTATGTGTCGGGTCCCACCCCCCAACGCGCGGATTCTTTGGATGTTTGGCGCATTTGCCAAGAGTCTGTTCGGTACAGCCAACGATCGAACGATCCGGCGCATGCAGGCGCAGGTCGAGGCGATCAATGCGCTGGAACCGGACATGGAGAGCTTGCAGGACTTTGACCTGCATACGAAGACGGCCGAATTTCGCACCCGCATCGAGAACGGTGAGACACTGGACGATCTGTTGGTCGAGGCGTTCGCGTTGGTGCGCGAGGCGGCGAAGCGGACATTGGGACAACGCCACTTCGACGTGCAGCTGAAGGGCGGCATGGTGCTGCACCAGGGCAAAATCGCCGAAATGAAAACCGGCGAAGGCAAGACGCTGGTCGCGACGCTGGCGGCGTACCTCAATTCATTGGGCGGCAACGGCACCCACGTCGTCACCGTCAACGACTATCTGGCCAAACGCGACTCCGAATGGATGGGCGGCATCTATCGGATGCTGGGGCTGAAGGTCGGTTGCATCGTCCATGGGCTGGACGACCAACAGCGCCGCGCCGCCTATGCCGCCGACGTGACCTATGGCACCAACAACGAATTCGGCTTCGACTATTTGCGCGACAACATGAAATACCAGCTGGAATCGATGGTCCAGCGCGGGTTCCATTTCGCCATCGTCGACGAAGTCGATTCGATCCTGATCGACGAGGCGCGAACGCCGTTGATCATTTCGGGCGCCGCCGAAGACTCGTCGGAACTGTATCGCGCCGCCAACAAGATTATCCCGCAACTGGACGAGGCCGACTTCGAGATTGACGAGAAGGCGCGGCAGGTCGGGTTGACCGAGGAAGGCGTCGAACACGCCGAACGGTTGATGAGCGAATCCGGCATGATGCCCCACGGCGGCCTGTATGACATCGAGAACGTGACGCAGTTGCATCATCTGCAACAGGCGCTGCGCGCCCACAAACTGTTCGCGCGGGATACCGAGTACATCGTCAAGGACGACCGCATCATCATCATCGACGAATTCACCGGTCGTATGATGGAGGGGCGGCGGTATTCAGAGGGACTGCACCAGGCGCTGGAAGCCAAGGAAAACGTGACCGTGCAGCCCGAGAGCCAGACGCTGGCGTCGATTACGTTTCAGAATTATTTCCGGCTGTACGACAAGCTGGCGGGCATGACTGGTACGGCGATGACCGAAGCCGGGGAGTTCAGTTCGATCTATGAACTGGAAACCGTGGAAATGCCGACCAATGTGCCGTGCGTCCGTATCGACCACGACGACGAAGTGTACCGCACCGGCGCCGAAAAAGACGCGGCGATTCTGGCGCTGATCACCGAATGCCGCGACCGCGCGCAGCCGGTGCTGGTCGGCACCGTTTCGATCGAAAAGTCGGAGCATCTGTCGGAGCTGTTGAAGAAGGCGAAGATTCCGCACCAGGTATTGAACGCGCGATTCCATGAACAGGAAGCGCACATCATCGCCCAGGCCGGAAAGCCCGGCGCGATCACGATCGCCACCAACATGGCCGGGCGCGGCACGGATATTCAGCTGGGCGGAAACTTCGAGATGCGGATCGCCGAACTGGACGAAAACCTGGACCCCGCGAAGCGCCGCGCGGAGGAAGCGCGCATTCGCACCGAGGTGAACACTGAGCGCAAGAAGGTGTTGGAGGCAGGCGGGCTGTACATCATCGGCACTGAGCGCCACGAAAGCCGCCGCATCGACAACCAGTTGCGCGGACGTTCGGGACGGCAGGGTGACCCCGGGGCGTCGAAGTTCTTTTTGAGTTTGCAGGACGATTTGATGCGCATCTTCGGGTCCGACCGCATGGACACGATGCTGCGGCGTCTGGGATTGCAGGAAGGCGAGGCGATCATTCACCCATGGGTCAACAAGGCGCTGGAAAAGGCGCAGCAGAAGGTGGAGGCCCGCAACTTCGAAATCCGCAAGAATCTGTTGCGGTTCGACGACGTGATGAACGACCAGCGCAAGGTAATCTTTGAGGAACGCAAGGAGCTGATGCGCGCCCGCGACGTTTCCGAAACTGTCGACGACATGCGCGAGGAGATCATCGAGGCGATGGTCGCGGCGTGCATTCCCGAGAAGGCCTATCAAGAGCAGTGGGACCTGGACCGGCTGGAGCGCGAAGTCATGCGCATTTTCGGGGCGGCGCCGCCGATCCGCGCCTGGGCCAACGAAGAAGGCGTCGGCGGCGAGGAAATGCGCGAACGCCTGTCGAACGCCTATCGCCAGCGCATGGCCGAAAAGGCTGTCAACTATGGCTCCGACCTTTGGCGGCTGGTGGAAAAGAACCTGTTGCTGCAGGCGGTGGACCAGCACTGGAAAGAGCATCTGTTCCGGCTGGATCACCTGAAACAGGGCATCGGCCTGCGCGCCTATGCCCAGCGCGACCCGCTGAACGAATACAAGAGCGAGGCCTTTGAGATGTACAAGGTCATGCTGGGCGCGCGCGCCGAACAGGTGACGACGCTGCTGGCGCGGGTGGAATTGCAACTGGACAAGCTGCCGGAGGCGCCGCGCGCGTTCGGCATGCGCATGCAGGAAACCCACGAGGACGCGGCGACCGGCCGCAACGAAATGGAGCCGGAATTCGACGAGGCCCCGGCGCGGTCGAAGGCCGCCG
>JAQBXG010000200.1 GCA_027625125.1 Pseudomonadota bacterium | reverse complement strand
GTCAGCGGCAGCTTTCGCACCTCGGTTGTCGCGAACACGAACACGACGTGGGGCGGCGGTTCTTCCAATGTCTTCAGCAGCGCATTGAATGCCTGCTTCGACAGCATGTGGACTTCGTCGATGATGTAGACCTTTGTGCGGGCGCTGACCGGGGCGTAGCGCACGCCGTCAATCAGGCCGCGAATGTCATCGACGCCGGTGCGGCTGGCGGCATCCATTTCCAGCACGTCGACGTGGCGATCCCCGGCGATGGCGCGGCAGGATTCGCATTCGCCGCACGGCTCCATCGTCGGGCCGTCGCCGCCGGTGCAATTCAGCGCCCGGGCGATCAGCCGCGCCGTCGTCGTCTTGCCGACCCCGCGCACGCCGGTCAGCAGAAACGCATGGGCGACGCGCCCGCTTTCGAAGGCGTGGGTCAACGTGCGCACCAGCGCCTGCTGGCCGACCAGGTCGGAAAAGGTCGCCGGACGGTACTTGCGCGCGAGTACGCGGTAGGCGCTGGGCTGGCTGGCGTCGGGCATGGGCGCCGGGGTTGCTCCCTGGAGGGACGGACGGAGGCGTCGCGCCGGGAAAGGTGGGAGACTGGACAGACGACCCGAGCCGGTCTCGTTACGGCTGCTTCCTTCCGGACCTGACCGGGTTGGCGAGCGACCCGTCCACCCGCCAGCCTCCCGCCGCCACTATATCAGCATCGCCGCGGCGGTTGAAAACTGTCGCCGTCAGGCGTTTTCGATCCGGAACGGATGAGCCGGGTAGACCCCCAGCACCTTCGTCGTCGAAGTGAAGAACTCCAGCTCCTCGAACGCGAGCTGGACCGGCCGCTGGGCCGGGTGGCCCTCGATATCCGCATAGAACTGGGTGGCGAGAAACGTCCCTTCGAGCATGTAGCTTTCGAGCTTGATCATATTGACGCCGTTGGTGGCGAAACCGCCCATCGCCTTGTACAGCGCGCCGGGCACGTTCCGCACCGTGAACACGAAGGTCGTGACGGTCGGGCCATTGGCCGCGTCGGGATCGGACCGGGTGCGCGACAGAATCAGAAAGCGCGTCACCGTCGCCCCGGCATGGCGCAGGATTTCGAGGTCGTTCAGCTCCGCCGCGAGTTCGGACGCCAGCGCCGCGTGGGCGGGATCGCCGGCGGCGGCGACATCGCGCGCGGCGCCGGCCGTATCCACTTCGACCACCGCCTTCAGCCCCAGTTCCTGGATCAGGCGGCGGCACTGGCCGAGCGCCTGGGCGTGGCTGTGGACGACCCGCAGGCCCGACAGCGTCGCGCCGCGCGGGGCCAGCAGATAGTGGTTCACCGGCTGGAAATGCTCGCCGACGATGAACAGGCCCGACGACGGCATCAGATGATGGATGTCGGCCACACGCCCGGCGACCGAATTTTCGATCGGGATCATCGCCCGGCTGGCGCGGCCTTCGGCCACCGCGCCGAACGCCGCCTCGAACGTCTGACACGGCAGCGGCTCCATGCCTGGCATCGCCTCGCGGCACGCGAGATGCGAATAGGCGCCGGGCACGCCCTGGAAGGCGATGGTGTTCTGGGGACCGGACTCGGCCATGCCGGGATTCCTGCGGCGCGATGGGAAGGGCGGCGGTCAGCGCCCGCGGGCGCCGAGTTCCTCGCGCGCCCGGGCGAGGTCGGCGGGGGGATCGACACCGAGCGGAAAGGTGTCAACGAGACCCACGCCGATTGCCATGCCCGCGTCCATCGCCCGCAGTTGTTCCAGCCCGTGCGCCCGTTCGGCGGTGGACGGCGGCAGCGCGATGAACCGCGCCAACGCGTCGCGGCGATAGGCGTAGACGCCGATATGGTGGCGGCAGTCGCCGCCGCCGCAGTCTTCTGCGCCGCGCGAAAACCCGAGCGCCCGCCCGTCCCGGACGCGAACCTTGACCGCGTGGGGATCGTCGAGGTCGCCCGGCCCCAGAGGGCTGGCGAGGGTGGCGATCTGGACCTGGGCATCGTCCAGCGGCGCAAGCACGGCCCGGAGCGCCGCCGGGTCGATGGCCGGCAGATCGCCCTGGAGATTGACGACGATGTCGTGGATGCCGCCGGGATCGCGGCGTTCGAGGGCCTCGAAGATGCGGTCGGAGCCGGTGGTGTGCGCGGCGGAGGTCAGTTCCGCTTCGCCGCCCGCCGCCCGCACCGCCTCGGCGATTTCCGCCTCGGCGCACGACCGGACCGATCGCCGCCTCTGCGGCGCGCCGCCAGACGTGGACGATCATCGGCGCGCCGTGGAGATCGACGAGCGGCTTGCCGGGCAGCCGCGTGGACGCCATGCGGGCGGGAATCAGGACTATCGGTTGCATCACGCACCTATAGGACACAGCGCTCGGCGCCCGCAGATGCTGTATGCTGTGGCATGTTCTACCTGGCCGTCAAAGCCGCGATTTCCGGCATCGTCATCGCCGTCGCGTCGGAGATCGCCCGACGCAGCCCGGCGCTGGGCGCGTTGGTCGTGTCGATCCCGCTGGTGTCGGTGCTGACGATGATCTGGCTTTGGCGCGACACCCGCGACATGGCCCGGATCGCCGACCACGCCCAGGCGACATTCTGGCTGGTATTGCCAACTCTGCCCGGGTTTCTGCTGCTGGCGTATCTGCTTCGGGCCGACGTGCCGTTCTGGGGCGCGATGCTGGCCGGGACAATGGTGACGATCGCGCTCTATTTTGTCGCCGCCGCGATTTTGGGACGCTTTGGCATCTCGCTGTAGTGGTGATGTGTTGCCGCGGCGGAGGACCGGCTTGGCGGCGGGTTCGGCCAGGACCCGGTGGTGGCGGTCCCTTTGCCGTCACCGACGATTTCGTTAAGGTGCGGCGACGGGCAAGCGTGCGCGGGCAATAGAACTATGAACGCGAATTTTATCCTCAAGGCCGGCGTTGCGTTGATCGGCGCGGTCGTTCTGGTCGTCGTGATCGGTTGGGTGGGCGGTTTGATCTATGGCGACGCCCCGATTGCGCCGCCGGAACAGCAAGCGGCAGTCGCGCCCGCCCCAGCCCCA
>JAQBXG010000199.1 GCA_027625125.1 Pseudomonadota bacterium | reverse complement strand
GGGCGCTGTCGAAGTGCGAACCGGCCTCGGCGGCGGCCGCGACTTCACGCACGGCGATGTCGAGGCCGAGGGTCGCGGCCAGCGCCCGCAGGCGGGCGGGGTCGTCGAGGACGACGAAGGGCGGAAGGCGGCGCCGTCGCCGGGACGCCCATGCCGCGAGGATCAGGTCGCCGCCGACGCCGGCCGGTTCACCCATCGTCACCGCGAGCGGGGTGCGCGGGGCCGCCGTCATCGGAGATCGATCACGGCATCGCGCCGGAGATCGCGCACGTAGCGCCGCGACAGCATCTCCACCTGTTGATTCCAGATGGATTCCTCGATTTCGGCGCGGTCCGGGAGATCCGGCTCTGCATCTACGCGTTCGCAAATCATGAACACATGGATGCTGGTGTCCGAACGCTGCGGCACCGACGGCTGGCCGACCGCGAGCGGCAGCACCGCGCCGCGAAAGCGCGCCGGCATATCGCCGAGGCGCAGCCGCCCCAGATCGCCGGACTGCGGATTGCCGACTTCCTCGATCGCCGCGTCCATCGCCGCGCAGCCTTGCAGTCCCGAAGCGATCGCCTGCGCCCGCGCCAGCGCCCGCGCAACGTCCGGCTCGTCCGCATTCGCCGCCAGCGGCAGCGCGATCTGTTTCAGGTGCACGACTGTGTCGAGGGGATTGACCTGGCCGATGATCGTGCGGTCGCGCACCCGCACGATGTAGAAGCCGCCGGGCACCGGCACGATGCCGGATATTTGGCCAACCTCCAGCGGGGCGAGGGCGGCGGCGAGTTCCGGCGCCAACTGGTCCTCGAGCACCCATCCGATGTCGCCGGACTGATACGCGGACGCGCTTTGCGAGAACTGCCGCGCCATGCCGCCGAAGTCGGCGCCGGCCTGAAGGTCGGCGAGGATGCGCCGCGCTTCGGCCTCGACCGCGTCAGTGTTTTGCGGCTGATCAACCGACAGGAAGATTTCGGAAAGCTCCAGACGATGCTTGCCTTCGCTGGCCAGAATTCGCGCCTCTGCCTCGTCGACCTGGTCCTGGGACACCTGTACGCCGGGCACGATCTGGGATCGCAGCACCTTGCTCCAGGAGATTTCGGCTTGAATCTGCGCGACCACCGCGGCCAGCTCGACACCCTGGGCGGCGAGAAAGCCTTCGAAGCCGCCGGGCGGGATGTTGTTGCGAACCTCGAGGGAGCGGAGCGCCTCATCGAGCTCCGCCTGGGTGACCTTGAGGCCGAGGCGATCCGCTTCCTGCCGTTGCAGGGTTTCGTCGACCAGGGTGCGCAGCACCTGGGGCGCCAGGCGCTCGCGGGTTTCGGCAGTGTCGGGCAGGGCGGCGCTGGAAATCGCCACCTGCATCCGTTGCGACAGATCGAAGGCGGAGATCGCATCGTCGTTGACGACCGCGACGATGCCCAGTTCCTGGGCCTGGGCCTGCACCGGCCCCAGCGTGGCGAATACGGCGAGCGCGACGGCGGGCGCGAGGGCGAACCTCATCGGCCGGTCATCCGAGATGCCGCAGCCGCAGGCGCAACGAGATCGTCGTCGACCGCGGAACGTCGCGGTCGGAGGTCAAGCGGCGCGTCAGATCGATGCTGAACTGCATACAGTCACATTCGTATACCAGACCGATGCCCGCGAGAAGGAGGCCGCCCGGGTCCGACAGGTCGTGGCGGGACTGGGCGTCGACGCGCCAGCCGTTACCGAGCGGGGCGCGACCAGCGAGACTCAGTTCCTCGCGTCGGCCGAGATTTTCGGTCGACAGCTCTTCGCTGAGGAAAACGTAGCCGGTGGTGAAATTGAGGTCGTCGTCGCCGACCCGGAGGCCGATTTCGTTGCGGCGCAGCGAAAACGACTCCTGGTCCATGCGCAGCCGCTGGAAGTAATCGACGTTCGGGGTCGCGATATGCACGCGGCCGACATAGTCGGACGGACCGGTCTGGAGTCCGGACCGTTCGTCGAACAGGGTCGGATCACGGTCACGCAACGTTTGTCCCAACAGCGCCGTCGCCGACGACGACGCGCCATAGGCGCCGAAGCGAAGGCCGTAGTTCATCCGCGGACCGCTTTCCCAGCGGTCGAGGCCGGGAAAGCGGCTGGCGCTGAACAGGTTCGTGTCGTCGAATTCGAACGATAGCGAGTCTTCGTTCGGAATCTTGTCGGGATTGCCGCCGCGCGGGGCGACAATCAGCGCCACCACCGGCTCCAGCAGCAGGTCCGCCGACGGCCCCGGACGCACCAGTGGAAAACGCCAATCCAGAGCAACGCGGGGCAGCACGCGGCCGACGTACACGTTTTCCGTGCGACCAGCCGGCGTGTTCGGGCTGGGCACGCCGGACACGACGTAGGCATCGCCGCGCAACGATGCGGATACCGTGTAGACGTCGCCGAGCGGCGCGGTGTACGGCAACCGCCAGGTGCCAGCGGTGGACGCCCGCCAGCTGTCGGTGCCGCGATTGCGGGTCAGACCCATCAGGTTCGCGTCGATCGTGACGGTCTGGCCCTGGGGTCCGGGGTCGGAGACCAGCAGGTAGTCGACCATCGGAAGGACCAGCGGCGTCTGGCCGGGAATGTCGTCTTCGCGCAGGCCCTGGAATGCCCAGGCGTTGACGGCGGCGTAGTTGCGGCCGTCGAGGCCTTCGACATACGCATTCGAAACCAGCGTGTTTTCGCTGGAGATACCGTAGCGGCGCAGGTAGGTGTCGTCGGTCGAGCGCGCCCCGTCGAACCCCCAGCGCCAGCCCGGACCGAGATCGAAGCGGCCCGAAGCGCGCGCGTGGCCGCGCACGTCGCGGCCGCCGGTGCGGATCGCGCCCCTGCGCTCGCGCGGGTTCGTCACGCTGCCTTCGAGGCGCCAGGCGCCGGCGTGGGTGCGCTCGCGGTATTCGCCGGCGAGAACGACGCCCTCGCGGCCGGTGAACACCGGCGCAAAGGTCGCGTCGCGGTGGGGCGCGAGATTGAAATAGTACGGGACCTCGACCTGCAGCCCGAGGTGGCTGGAGGTGGCGTAGGTCGGGGCGA
>JAQBXG010000198.1 GCA_027625125.1 Pseudomonadota bacterium | reverse complement strand
CGCAATGAGGACACTTGAATCACATCACCGGAGCGACGGGAATCCCATAATTGAGTACTGACCCTAGTGAAAATCGCGGGAGGCGAACCCCTCGACCGCGGCGGGCCGAACCGGCGGCTGTCCCGGCAGCAACTCTCCAAGCCGCGCGCTCAGGTCGAACATCTTCGCGGCAACGACATGCAGCACGATTCCCTCCCGCTGCAATTTTCCGGTTACGCCGACGACCTGCGCGCCCAAAACCACTTTCCGGTACCGCTCGAACACGCTCGGCCAGACAATCAGGTTGGACACCCCCGTCTCATCCTCCAAAGTCATGAAAACCACGCCGCTTGCGGTTCCCGGCCGCTGCCGGCAGATCACCAGCCCCGCCACCTTCACCCACGATTCCGCGGCCCGATGCTCCAGATCCGCAGCCGTCGTGATGCGCGCCAGACCCGGGCGCAAAAGCGCCATCGGATGCCGCTTCAACGACATGCGAATGGCGCGGTAATCCTCGATCACCTCCTCGCCGATGCCGGCCACCGGCAACGTCACCGCCGGCTCGGCATCGCCGTCCCCGCCTTCCTCCTGGTCGCGGGCAAACAGCGGCAACGGCGCCGGCCCCAACGGACGCACCGCCCATAGTCCCTCGCGGCGGCTCAAGCCCATCGAGCCGAACGCATCCGCCTGGGCAAGTTTCTCCAGACCGTCCGGCCCCAACCTGGACCGCCGCCACAGGTCCTCGACATCCCGGTACGGTCGCGTGCGTGCAGTCATCAGCCGCTCCGCGTCGACCTCCCGCAGTCCGCGCACCTGCCGAAATCCAAGCCGCAGCGCCACGCCGCGCGGCGTGGCCTCCAGCGTACAGTCCCAGGCGCTTTCATTGACGTCGACGGCGCGCACCTCGCCGCCATGGTCCTTCAGATCACGGACGATTTGCGCCGGAGCATAAAAGCCCATCGGCTGCGCGTTCAAAAGCGCGCAGGCAAACGCCGCCGGATAATGAAACTTCAGCCAAGAGGAAACGTATGCCAGCAACGCAAAGCTGGCGGCGTGGGATTCCGGAAATCCGTATTCTCCGAATCCCTCGATCTGGCGAAAACAACGCTCGGCGAATTCCGCCTCGTACCCGCGCGCCACCATTCCATCGATGAACTTGCCACGAAACCCGTGAATCTGGCCGCTACGCCGGAATGTCGCCATTGCCCGCCGCAATCCATCCGCCTCCGACGGCGTGAACCCGGCCGCGACAATGGCGATCCGCATCGCCTGTTCCTGAAACAGCGGCACCCCCAGCGTCTTTTCCAACACCTCGCGCAGTTCCTGCGACGGATACTCCACCTCCTCCTCGCCATTCCGGCGGCGAAGATACGGATGCACCATGTCGCCCTGGATCGGGCCGGGCCGCACGATCGCCACCTCGATCACCAGGTCGTAAAACTCCCGGGGCTTCAGCCGCGGCAGCATGCTCATTTGCGCCCGGCTCTCGACCTGGAACACGCCGACGGAATCCCCGTTGCACAGCATGTCATAGACACCGGCATCCTCCGCCGGCACCGTCGCCAGCGTAAATGCCTTGCCGTGATGCTGCTCGATCAGCCCAAACGCCTTGCGGATACAGGTCAGCATCCCGAGCGCCAGAACATCGACCTTCAGAATCCCGAGCGCATCCAGATCGTCCTTGTCCCACTCGATCACCGTGCGGTCCTCCATCGCCGCGTTGGCAATCGGCACCACCTCCGACAACGGCCCCCGGGTCAGCACAAACCCGCCCACGTGCTGCGACAGATGCCGCGGAAACCCGTAAAGCTCCCGGGCCAGGTCCAGCGCCTGGCGCAATCGCGGATCATCGGGGTCCAGCCCCGCCTCGCGCACGTCGTCGTCACGAACCGAATCGTGCCCCCACACCATGCCGATCAACGCCCCGGCCACGTCCTGCGACAGCCCCAGCGCCTTGGCGACCTCGCGCAGCGCACTGCGGGTGCGATAGCGGATCACCGTGGCGGTCAGGCCGGCGCGATCGCGCCCGTACTTTCCATAGATGTACTGGATCACTTCCTCGCGCCGCTCGTGCTCGAAATCGACATCGATATCGGGCGGCTCGCCGCGCTCAGCCGACACAAAGCGCTCGAACAGCACCTCGATCCGCTCCGGGTCCACCTCGGTAATCCCCAGGCAGTAACAGACCGCCGAATTCGCCGCCGAGCCGCGCCCCTGACACAGAATCTTCTGGCCGCGGGCAAACGAGATGATGTCGTGGACCGTCAGAAAATAGGGCGCATAGCAAAGCTCGCCGATCAGCTCCAGCTCATGCGCGATCAGCTTCCGCACCTTCTCCGGCACCCCCTCCGGATACCGCGTCGTCGCCCCCGCCCAAGTCAGCCGGATCAGTTCCGATTGCGGCGTCGCCCCCTCCGGCACCGTGTCGCCGGGATACTCGTACCGCAGTTCGTCCAGCTGAAAGCCGACCAGATTCGCGACCTCCACCGTCCGCGCCACCGCATCCTCGTATCCCGGAAACAGCCGCCGCATTTCCGCCGCCGGTTTCAGATGCCGTTCGGCGTTGGCGGCCAGCCGATAGCCCGCCTGCGCCACCGTGCAATGTTCCCGCGTACACCACAGCACATCCAAAAGCGGCCGCCGCGCCGGCACGTGCAGTTGCACATCGTTGGTCGCCACTAGCGGCACACGGCATTGCCGCGCCACCACGGCCAGCTCCGCCATGCGCCGCAAATCATCGCCGCGATAGACCCGGTGCAACGCCAGATACACCGGCGCCCCGGGGCCTGCGCATTCGCGAATCGCCCGCAACGCTTCGGCGAATTGCCCCGACACTTCCCCCTCGGGCGCCAGCACGACAAACACCTGCCGCGCGCCGCCGCCGTTTTCCGGGCCAAACACATCGTCCAGCCGCAATTCGCATTCGCCTTTCGGCGCCCGGCGCCGCCCCAACGTCAACAGCCGCGCAAGGCATCCATAGGCGGCGCGGTCGCGGGGAAAACATAAAAGCCCGGGACCGTCCTGCGTATCGAGGCGGG